>JAYTZE010000025.1:0-8960 GCA_043742385.1 Ilumatobacteraceae bacterium | reverse complement strand
TCGTCGCCGTGCATGCAGTCGCTCATGAAGTGCAGCACGACGTTCTCGTTGTCGGTGAGGTCGTTGCGCTGGCGTGGATCCCACGGGTTGTCGAACATGATCGGAGAGTTTCCCAGAGCTACGGTGTCGCCACCGATCTGGAAAGGGGACACGTGAGGGCCGCGGTTGCGACCGGTATCAACGAGGACAAGCCGTTGTCGATGCTCGAGTTGCGCGACGACTGGCCCGACCCCATCGCACCCGAGGGACACACGTTGGTGCGCGTCGGCTCGACGTCGATCAACATGCACGACCTGTGGTCGATGCGTGGAGTCGGGGTGCGGGCCGACCAGTTCCCGATGGTGCTCGGATGCGACATCGCCGGCTGGGATCAGCACGGCAACGAGGTCGTGGTGTCGGGCTCCTTCGGCAATCCCGACGCGGGTCACGGCGACGAATCGTTCGATCCCGCGCGGGCGTTGGTGTCGGAACGCTTCCCCGGATCGTTCGCCGAGTACACCATCGTGCCGACTCGCCATCTGGTGCCGAAGCCGGCGTACATGACACTCGACGAGGCGGGATGCATCACGGTCGCGTGGACAACCGCCTACCGGATGTTGTTCACTCGCGGGTACGCCGAGCCGGGCGAGACGGTTGGCGAAGCGACGTGGAATCACAGCCTGCGCAGTGTGCGACCGGGCGGCAGGATCGTGGTGTCGGGGGCGACGACCGGTAGCGATCCCAGCGCCGATTTGGCCAGGGTCTTCTACCGGCAGATCTCGATCATCGGGGTCAGCGGCGCGAGCCGCGTCGAGACCGAACAGTTGCTGCGATTCATGGAGGCGGCCGACCTGCATCCCGTTGTCGATTCGGTGTATCCGTTCGAGCGGATTCATGCTGCCTTCGAGCGTGCACAGCAGCCAGACCTGTACGGCAAGGTGGTCGTGCGGGTGGGTCAGTCGTGAGCGCGTTGCTGCCGTCGTTGGGCGGCGCGTTCGGCGACCACGCCGCCGCCCTCAGTGTCGACGGTGAGGCGGTGTCGTGGACCGAACTGCTTGGTCGATCGGCCGCAGTCGCACAACATCTCGGCGGCATGCCCGCTGTTGCACTGCGGGCCACACCCACACTCGACACCGTCGTTGGTGTGGTGGCCGGTCTCATTGCCGGTGTGCCGGTGGTGCCGATGCCTGGCGACGCCGGCCCGATGGAGCGCGAGCACATGCTGCGCGACTCCGGCGCAGTCGCGACGATCGGTGATCCGCAGTGGCCGGAGGTCACCCTGCCGGTGGTGCCGATCGGCGGCGAATCCCAGTGGACAGCCCAACGGACAGCCCAATGGACAAATGGCGAACCTTCGGCCGACTCGACTGCACTGGTCATGTATACATCGGGCACGACCGGCTTGCCGAAAGGCGTCGTGTTGTCGCGTCGCGCTCTGGCCGCTGACCTCGACGGACTCGCCGAGGCGTGGCAGTGGACACCGGCCGACACGCTGGTACATGGGTTGCCGCTGTTTCATGTGCACGGGTTGGTGCTCGGTGTCCTGGGTGCATTGCGGGTGGGATCACGCCTTGTGCACACTGGCAAACCCACGCCCCAGGCTTACGCGGCGGCCGAAGGCACGATGTACTTCGGCGTGCCGACGGTGTGGGGACGGATCTGTGCGGAGCCAGCACTCGCCGGCGCGTTGCGTGGCGCCAGGCTGGTCGTCTCCGGCAGCGCGCCGCTGCCCATCGCAGTGTTCGAACAGATGAAGGGGTTGATCGGTCAAGCGCCGATCGAGCGGTACGGCATGACCGAAACCCTCATCACCGTGTCGACCCGCGCCGATGGCGAGCGTCGACCGGGCTGGGTCGGCGTGCCGATCGTCGGCGTCGAGAGCAGGCTCGTCGACGACACCGGCGCAGAGATGCACAACGACGGCACGACGATCGGCGAGTTGCAAGTTCGCGGGACGACGATGTTCGACGAATACCTCAATCGTCCAGATGCCACAGTGGCGTCGTTCGATGGCGACTGGTTTCGAACCGGTGATGCAGCAGTCATCGACGACGGTGGCTTCCATCGCATCGTCGGAAGGCAGTCGATCGACATCATCAAGACAGGCGGTTTCAAGGTCGGCGCCGGCGAGGTCGAAGCAGCGCTGCTCACGCACCCCGGCGTCACCGAGGCTGCGGTCATCGGCGTCAGCGACCCGGATCTCGGTCAACGAATCGTCGCCTTCGTTGTGGGCGACGCCGTCGACGCGGCGATCTTGATCAACCATGTGGCCACACTGTTGTCGGTGCACAAGCGGCCGCGCGAGGTCCGTGTGGTCGACGTGCTGCCGCGCAACGCGATGGGCAAGGTCCAAAAGACCCTGCTGGCCTGAACCCACCGCCAGTGGAGTGTCTCAGGCCCACCCGGGGTGGCGTGAAACACTCCACTCGAGTTAGACGAGGTGCGTGACGAGCTCGCCGATGCCCTCGATCGTGCTGGTCAGTACGTCACCCGGGTGGAGGAACCGCGGTGGCTTGCGGGCATAGCCGACGCCTTCGGGCGTGCCGGTGAAGATGAGGTCGCCCGGCAGCAACGGACACAGGGCGGAGATGTACTCGATCAGGAACGGGATGTCGAAGATCAGCATCGACGTGCGCGACGACTGCAGCGTTTCGCCGGCGAGCGTGCTGTGGATCGCCAGGTCGTGCGGATTGTCGAACTCGTCGAGTGTGACCAGCCAGGGGCCTGTGGGGCCGTACCCGTAGCGGGACTTTCCGAGGCTCCACTGCGGTGCTGGGCCCTTGCGTTGGAGCACGCGATCCGACAGGTCTTGACCGACCGTGTAGCCGGCGATGTAGGACATGGCATCGGCGGCGCCGACTCGATAGGCGCGGCGCGAGATGGCGACGACCAGTTCGATCTCCCAGTCGGTGTCGACTGGCAACTCAACGGGGTGTGACGGACCGACGATGCAGGTCGGCCACTTGGTGAACACCGTCGGCTCTTCGGGCACGCTGAAGACGCCCTCTTGAGCATGCGCCTTGTAGTTGAGACCAATCGCAAACACCTGCGGTGGCCTCGGCACCGGTGCCTGCAACTGCTGCACGTCGACCTCGCCAGGTCCACGGGCGTTGGCCGATTCACCCCAACTGACGAGGGTCTGCCAGTCGTCGAACATTCGCTGTGGTTCGGGAGAGAATCGGTTGTCGCTGGCGGTGGCAACGTCGACGACAACGCCGTCGACGAACGTGCTCAGGCGACCGGCGAGATTGAACAGGCGCATGAATGGAGAGCATATGCGCCGACGGTGTGTCGCCCATCTGTCGACTATCGGCGATGGCGCAGTACTGTCCCCCAGCATGCGCGTCGGTGTTGATCTGCCATATTTTGCCCACGCTGTCGAGATCCGCGACTACGTCCAGGCGGCGCAGGGCTTGGGCTATGCGCACATCGGATTTTCCGAGCATGTGGTCTCGTCGAGTGCTTCACCGTTCCCGCCGGGGCTGTCGTTCGACGAGCCGTGGCACGAGTCGTTCACTCTGCTCGCTTTCCTCGCCGCGATCACAGAGGGAATAGAGCTGAGCACTGGCATGACGTTGCTGGCTCTGCGTCCGGCCGCTCTTGCGGCCAAGCAAGCGGCGGAGGTCGACTTGTTGAGCGGTGGCCGGCTGCGGTTGGGGGTCAGCGTCGGGTGGCAGCGCCGCGAGCTCGAAGCCGTCGATGTCGACCCGTCGACGCGTGGGGCGCGAATTGAAGAGCAGATCGAGGCGATGCGGTTGTTGTGGACTCAGCCGCTTGTCACCTATCACGGCAATCACGTCGTACTCGACGAAGTTGCGTTGCACCCCCGACCCGATCGGTCGATCCCGATTTGGATGGGAGGTGGAAACTTCGGCACGGGCGGAATGCCACTCGATGTCACGATCAAGCGCGCCGCTCGCCTGGCCGATGGGTTCAAGATGATGGCCCCATTGGGCACCAACCTCGATGGCATGTTGCAGCTGGTCGATCGGTTGCGCGCCGAGGTTGCCGCGGCGGGTAGAGACACGGATTCATTCGGTCTGGAGGGCCGTCTCGTCACACACGTGACGCCACCTGATCAGTGGGCAGCGACGGTCGGCGCGATGCGCAGGGCCGGCGCGTCGCATTTCGGAATCGCCAACCGGATCGTGGCCGGAGGCGTTGCCGATCAGATCGATCTGATCACGAGGGTTGCCGAGACCACGCGTGCCGAGTGGGGTGACACGTGAAGATCACCGACGTGTCGGTGGTGGTTCACGAGCGCGCGCTGCCCGTCGGCATGCCCTTGCCACCGATGGAGATGGCAGTGCTGCGCATCCACACCGACGAGGGAGTCGAGGGCAATACGTTCATCAGCCCACCGGGTCCCAACGTCACCGATCAGATACTCAAGCAGGTCAAGCCACTGCTGCTCGGTCGCGATCCGCTCGACATCGGTGCCATCTGGCACGAGCTGTGGGCCAGACGTCGTGGCATGCACTCGACGGTGCAGGGCTACATCGACGTCGCCCTCTGGGACATCGCCGGCAAGGCAGCCGGGCTGCCGATACACCGCTTGCTCGGTACGGTTCGTCACGAACTGCCGGCGTACATCTCGTCGTGGGTCCATCTCGATTCTCCGACCTACGCGCAGGAAGCCGCGGCGTACAAGCAGCAGGGCTTCAGCGCCTACAAGCTGCATCCGCCGACGCAACGCCGCATGCTGCGCGGCGAACCTGGTGTCACAATCCGTGACGACATCGAGGCGTGCGACCTGGTGCGCGATCAGGTCGGAAGCGACTATCGACTCATGCTCGATTCCGCCTGGGCGTACAGCTACCCTGAAGCGGTCACGGTTGGGCGGTCCATCGAGGATCTCGGGTACTACTGGTACGAGGATCCGCTGCAGGCCGACGATGTCTACGGCTACCGACGATTGAAGCAGCAGTTGTCGATTCCGATCATGGCCACCGAGATGACCGAGGGAGGTTTGTATGCCCTGGCTCCGTGGCTGGTGCAGCAAGCCACCGACTTCTTGCGCGGCGACGTGGTGGTCAAGGGCGGTATCACCGGGATGATGAAGATCGCGCACCTTGCCGAGGCGTTTCAGATGAACTGCGAGTTGCACGATGCATACAACGCGCTCAACAACGTGGCGACGCTGCATGTCGCGATGGCGATCCGCAATTGCGAGTACTACGAGGTGATCGTCATCCACCCGCCAGGGCAGTACGACACAAACCACTTCAGCTACGGACTGACAGACCCGATCGAAATCGACCCGATGGGGAACGCCCACGCGCCGACCCGACCTGGACTTGGTTACGACATCGATTGGGAGCTGATCAACGCGACAAAGCACGGCGAGCTGCGTTGAAAAACTAATTACACATTTCATATCGACAGGTTGGATTTGTGTGACTATTGTTTCCCCATATGAAAATCGAGTTCTTTCACACGATGAACTACTGGGGGCAGCACGGAGAGTCGTGGCCGGCGCCACCGCGCATCTGCGAGACCGAGTTCGTCAGCGCGACGATCGAACACGGCCTGATCGAGTGCGGCGCCGCGCTCGATGCCGGCTTTGATGCGCTCAACTTCGCCGAGCATCACTACTCACCAAAGCAGTTGACTCCCAACCCCATCATCTTCGCTGCCGTCGCGGGTCGCCGGTTTCCTGGTTCGCAGATCGGCGTGTTCGGCACCGACCTGCCCTTGAACAATCCAGTGCGCATCGCCGAGGAATACTCGATGCTCGACAACCTCCTCGACGGTCGCTTGCGAATCGGGATGCTGCGCGGAACCCCCAACGAGTACCTCACCTACGGATCCAATCCCTGGGAGTCGCGTGAGCGATACGAGGAAGGGATCTTGCTGCTGAAGGCCTGTTTCACTGAGCCCGAACCGTTCGGGTGGGAGGGTCGCTATTACCGTTTCCGCAATATTGCCGTGTGGCCACGGCGCGTGCAGGATCCGCACCCGCCCATCCTGATCTCGGGCAACAGCAAGGACGGTGCAATCTTCGCCGGTCGGCACGGCCTCGATCTCGGATTCTCATACATGGGCGCCGAGAAGTGCGCCGAGCACGCCGCGCTCTACCGCCAGGCAGCGGCCGAGGCGGGCTGGGAACCCACTGCCGACAACCTGCAGTACCGCCATTTCATGTATGTCACCCCGACTGACGAAGAGGCACAGGACACCATGAAATCGCTCAGCGGAGGCGGGCTGATGAGTATCTTCAACGGTGCCTCGCCCGACGTCATGATGACCATGGCCCAGATCGGGGCCGCCCTGGGGGGCGTACCGAAACACGTCAAGATCGACCCGTCGATGGCGCCACCGATGGTCATGGGTCCGCCGCTCTACGGCAGTCCAGAGAGGGTGCTCGGCAGGATCAAGGAGATCCACGATGTGCTCGGCATGGGTCGGCTGGAGGTATCGCTCGGTACCGTCAATCCGCTTCCTCACGATGCAATGCTGTCGAGCCTGAAGCTGATCGGCGCAGAAATCGTACCGGTACTGCACGACATGAGAATGGTGACGTCATGACCGACACGGATGTACGTGCGCCAGGATCCACATTCGTCGAGCGATCCGTTGAGGTCGCAGGCTTCAGGGTGCGCTACCTCGAAGCCGGCGAGGGTCCAGCATTGCTGTATCTACCCGGTGCCGGTGGACCCGTTCTGACCTACGCGCTCGACACACTGGCCGAGCGATTCCGGGTGATCGTGTTGGAGTATCCCGGTTGGGGCGCACAACCAAACGCTGTCGCCGACCTCGATGGTCTCGCCGCCCAGGTGGCCGACATTGCCACCGCACTCGGTCTCGACCGTTTCCACCTGATGGGTACGTCATTTGGCGGTGCGTGTGCGCTGCACTTCGTCACCCACTACGCCGACAGGGTCGACTCGCTCGTGCTCGAATCGCCGGCGAAGTTCCGAGAGTCGTCGGTGCATCCGTCGACCTTGGCGCCCGAGGCATTTGTCAAGGCATTCAGGTCACACCCAGACCGCCTGCCGCACATGAGCCCTCCTGCCCCGGAGTTCATGGCTCGCGTCTGGCCGACTGTCGAGCGGTTGATGGGGGATGGGTCCGACGACGGCCTCGCCGCGCAACTGGTCGATGTACCAACGCGCACGCTGATCCTGTTCGGACGTGACGATGGAATCATCAACCCGATCAATGGCCGAACCGTTCGCCGGCACATGCGCAACTCGTCGTTGCAATACGTGTACGACGCCGCCCACGACATCCAGTCGGACCGTCCCGAAGCGTTTGCCGACGTCGTGGGTGACTTCCTGGCACGCGGGATGAACTTCTTGATCAACGATCAAGACGGACTGATCAATCCATAGTCGCTACCGTTGGTGGCGATGAGTCTGGATCGGAATCGAGAGCGTCGGCCCTCCCAAGCCGATGTCGAACTCGACGTAGAAGTGGCGGCCAGGTTCACTGAGTTCGGAGAACTCGACATGCCCCGGTTCCAGGTCGGGTTCCCACCGCAACATCTGCTGCTGGCCTTGCTGGGCGACTACTGGTCGGGGCGTTGCGAAGCACTGCCGTCGGCGGCGCTGGTCGACTTGCTCGCCGAGTTCGACGTCAATCCATCGGGTGCCAGGGCCGCGCTCAGCCGGCTGTCGATCCGCGGCCTGCTCGTTGGCACCAAGGATGGACGCAACACCTTCTACCGTGTGGCCGACGGGTTCCGCCATCTGCTGCCGTATGGCCCCATCCATACGCGAGCGTTCGCCAAGCCGCAACCCGACTGGGATGGCATCTGGACCATGGTTGCTTTCACCGTTCCCGAGGACCAGCGCCGGTTGCGCCCGATGCTGCGCGGCCGCTTGCAGTCGTTGGGGTTTGCCCCGCTGTACGACGGCTTGTGGGTGTCGCCGCATCCGCCAGACAAAGAGCTCGATATCGCCCTGGAGATCGCTCCACCGCAGTCGTGCACCGTCCTTCGAGCAACGGAGCTGCCGCTCCGAACACGTCTGTCGGTCGCGTCGGCCTGGAACCTCGGCGATCTCGGCGAGTCGTACTCGGAATTCATTCGTACATTCCGTCCCGTCCTTCGCCGGCTCCAGAACGGTCGCATCGGTCCGACCGAGGCATTGGTCAGCCGCACCAGGGCAACGTACCGGTGGTTCGTGTTTGCCGTCACTGACCCGGATCTGCCTGAGGCGTTGTTGCCGGGTCGGTGGCCGCGGGCTGCAGCGCACGACCTCTTTGTCGGCTTGGTCGACGGCTTGGCATCACTGGCGGTCGACCGAGTACGTGAGATTGTCTCGAACTATGACCCTCAGCTGGGCAAACTTGTTTCGCTTCGACCGTGACGATATCTCTTGACACGTTGACACCATTATGACATCATGGCGATGTCATGGAAAGGACAAGTTGATGTCACCCTTCTTCAGTAGCCCAGAATTCATTGCCTCCCTGCGAGCCGACCGTGTTCGTCAACTTCACCAGCACAGCTGGCCGCGGCGCCTTCGTGGCCGTATCGACGGTCGACGTCGTCGCGACGGCTGACCACACGGTTCGCGAAGCCACAACATGCAAGTGCAACCAATCATCAATGCCGTCCACGCTGCCCTCGTCAGTCAAGGTTCGTTGGCCGGCGGCGACGTTGCCGTCGAGGAGGCGCTCGATCATCTCGTCACTGCCCTTGCGCCGGCCATTCGTCAAGCTGCGATGGATCTGGCCGAGCAGGCGGCGTGCGAAGTGCGGGCTCAACTTGCCGACCGCACGGTCGATCTGGTGCTGTCCGACGGCGACCCGACACTTCGTATCGCCGAGGCCGCCGTCACGGCCGAGTCGAGTTCGACCGAGGAACTCGACGCCCGAATCACGCTGCGCGTGCCCCCGTCGTTGAAGAGTTTGATCGAAGATGCGGCCGAGACAGCTGGTGCCTCGGTCAATAGCTGGGTGCTCGATGCGCTCTCCCGGCGAACTCGCAAGCCCCAGCAGGGTCAGGGGTTCCGCCTGACCCATAGTTTCGACCT
>JAYTZE010000024.1:0-2260 GCA_043742385.1 Ilumatobacteraceae bacterium | reverse complement strand
AGCTCGCGCCGTTGATATCGATGCCCATTTCCTCGAGCATCGCGTGCGCCGCAGTGACGATGTCGTTGGTGAAGGCATCGGCGTCGGGCGCCTTGGTCAGCACCGTGCCGCCTTCGAGGTTCTTGGTCTCCTGCGACAGTGTGGCCGTTCGATCCCACGCTGCCTGGTCGATGGCTCCGACTCCGCCCTCGGCAGGCCAGATGAGCTTGTTGATCTCGTTCATCTGCCACTTCTGATGGGTGAGTCCGAGAATCGAGTTCTTCTTCGTGACCAGTTGAGCGCACGCATCGGCATTATCGCGGCAATATGCCCAACCTTGCAGCGACGCTGCCACGAACTTCACGGCGATGTCGGTGTAGGCGGGATCCGACAGGCGGCTTCCATCAGCCCAGATCGCATCCTGCAACATGCCGACGCCCTCGTCCTCGTAGGAGATGACGTTGAAGTCGTCCGGTGTGTACAACTCCCCCGTGTCCGGGTCGATCGCTTCGAGCACCTGCGCGTACTCGTTGTATGTCATCGCCTCGGCAGCATCGATGTCACCTTCGAGCAGCCCGACCATGTCGAACTGTTGGGCGACGTTCTCGACCGACGCAGGATCGATGCCCGCTTTGGTCATCGCCGCGAACACCTCGAACTCGTTACCGAACCCCCAGTTGCCGATCTTCTTGCCGGCAAAGTCGGCCGAGCTGGTGATGTTCTTGTCCTTGAAGCTCACCTGCAACGTGCCCGAACGCTGGAAGACCTGAGCGATGTCGACGATGTTGGCTCCGGCCTCGCGGCTGGCGAGTGCCTTGGGCACCCATGCGATCGCAAAGTCGGCATCGCCGTTGGCCAGCACCGTCTGCGGGACGATGTCGACGGCACCTTCGAGGATCGTCACCTCGAGGCATTGCGCCTCGTAGAAACCTTGATCCTGAGCTGCGAAGTAACCGCCGAACTGGGCCTGCGTCACCCACTGCAGCTGCAACGTCACCGGTGTAGGCGTGGTGCACTCCTCAACAGTTCCGGCTGCATCCTCAGTCGCGACCGGAGCTTGCGTATCGGCTGGAGCCTGTGTATCGGCAGGGGCCGCGGTGTCGGCAGCGGGCGCCTCTGTGCCGGCGTCCGGGGTCGTATCCGACGAGCTGCTCTCGTCGTCACCACATGAAGCGGCGATGAATGACAGCGCAACCGCGACAACGATTGCGCCCTTGATTCGTTGTTTCCTCATTGCTCTTTTTCCTCCCCCTTCGGACCGGTGTCCGATAGGTCTTTCGCGGCACGTGTGATCACGCGCCGTCTCGATTGCGTTGTGCCATGCCGCCAGGTGTGACTACGGCTTCCATGGCAATGGAGATCAAGTAGAACGCCAGACCGAGCAAACATGCGCCCAGCACATATGCCCAACCAACAGCGTTCTTCGAGTTGGCAATGTTACTGGCGATGCGACTACCCAGTCCGTTCTGAGCACCACCAAAGTACTCCGACACATAGGCATAGATGACCGACAATGGCGCAGCAACTTTCAAGGCGGTGAAGAGATACGGCACTGCGTTCGGCACTCGCACTTTGCGAAGTATCTCCCAGTTGCTCGCAGCGTAGGAGTGCATCAGCTCGGCGTGCGTGGCATCGACCTGCCGCAGACCTTTGGCAACGTTCACGAGGACCACGAAGAACACCACCAGCGTGACCATCAGTCGACGAGGAACGTCGCTTGTCGTGGAAAACATGTTGTTGAACACCGACACCAGCACGAAGGCCGGGATGGCATTGACTGCGATCGACATCGGCGTGACGAGTTCGTCGAGCACCCTGAAGTGGCTGAGCAGGAACGCCATCAGAACTCCGACGACCGTACCGAGGACCAAACCAATGGCGGCATTGGTTCCTGAGACACTCATCGCCTCCCAGATGTTCCCCCGGTTGTCGAGAAACCGGGAGCCGATGTCGCTTGGCGGGACGAGGAAGTACGGCTTGAGGTTGAAGCCACGCACGATCGCTTCCCAGGTCCCGAGCAGCAAGACTCCGAACAGCAATGGCGGGGCGATCCCGGCAGCGAGCGCTGATGTTCGATGGCTCATCGATCCTCGATTCCACGCGCCGCCGAGTCGAACTCGGCACCACGCAACGCCTCGCGTACTTCAGTGATCTTGGCGAAGAACGAGGCGTCCTCGCGGGTGTCGTCGCTGCGACTGCCACCGAGCGGCACATCGACGAGGTGGGTGATCCGGCCGGGCCGCGGCGACATCACGACCACCCGACTCGACAGATAGATCGC
>JAYTZE010000023.1:0-2260 GCA_043742385.1 Ilumatobacteraceae bacterium | reverse complement strand
TGACGGCGTCACACCACTGACGCCGGCATCGACTTCCACCTCATCGACATCGACGACCGAGCTGAAGCCCAAAGAACGCACGGTGCCCTCGTCGGCGGATCCGGCGGAGTTGTACGTGGCCGGTGACAGCGAAGCAGGCACCTTCGGCCCGTATCTCGAGCGGCTGCTGAAACAAACCGGGATGGTCGCGACCACGCTTGACTACAAGGTGTCGTCGGGCCTCAGCAGGCCAGATTTCTTCGATTGGCCCGCTCACTTCGCTCGGCAGATCCCGGCAGTGAATCCCGACCTGGTCGTAGTGACCTTCGGCGGCAACGATGCTCAGGGACTACGCAATCTCGACAAGACCTGGGCCGTCGAGCACACGCCGGGTGGAGAAGCCGACGACGCCGATTGGCGTGCCGAGTACGGCAGGCGCGTCGGCGCGGCAATGGACTACCTCGGCGGCGACAATCGCACGCTGATCTGGGTCGGCATACCCAACGACGACAACCCCGAGGTCACCGCTCGATTGCAGGTGCAGAACGAGGTCGTCATGGCCGAGGCCGCAAAGCGACCGAAGGTCGTCTTCATCGACACGTGGAAGCGGTTCTCCGGACTCAGCGGCGGATTCGCCGAGGTCGTGCAGGACCCGCGTGACGACGAGTTCAAGGATGTGCGTGCCGAAGACGGCTTCCACCTCAACGCAACCGGTGCCGAGATCCTCGCCCTCGACATCGTCGAGGCCATCCGGACCGATCTCCGAGCCCGCGGCGCCGCCCTCTAGTCCCGCTGTCCGCGCCTGCTAGAGGCTGGCATCGTCGGCGGGGCGAAAACCGAGCTTGAGGTCGCCGAGCCGTACAAGCGTGGCGGAGATCCAGCCGCCCAACGCACCGAAGTGTTCGTCGAGCAATGTGCTCGCGCCATCGGCGAGCGTCTCCTCGGCGAGTTCGTACAGGCCCTCGTATGTCACCTCGATGGCATACTCGGCATCGCCCTCGGCGCCGTCGAGGTGACCGATCTCCACGGTCGAACCAGCCCGCTCCAGCCGCTCGTTGCCGATCAACGGGCTGGTCTCGGGCATGGCCGGCTGCACCACCGACGGGTCGGGCTGGGCGATCAGTCGCTGCACTCGAAAAATGATCTCCATCTCGATCGCTGGTTGCCGTTCGAGCACCTCGTCGACGCACCAGCTTCGGTACGCGGTCTGGCTCCAACTCGGCCAATCGAAGTTGATGTGAGCTACGACCCGTGGCGGCTGTCCTTCGCCAGGCAGCCCGTACGACGTCTCCCACGACAAGTCGCCAAGCAACACATCGACCTGGAAGTGTTCGTCGAAGGCCTGTCGCTCGAGGAAGGCCGCCTCGAACGCGTCGCGGAGCGCGCTGATCGCGTCGGTGAACACGTGGTCGAGCATCAGCCGTCGACGCTACCGCGCCAGGGCTACGGTGGAGCCATGTCGCTTGTCGTCGTCTCTCGTTCCGAAGGTGTCGCCACATTGACCCTCAACAACCCGACAGAACGAAACACGTTGACGTCGGAGATGGTTGCCGAGATCGTTGCCGCGATGGACGAGATCGAGGGCGACGAAACCATCGGCGCCATCGTGGTGACCGGTGCTGCACCGGCCTTTTGTGCCGGCGCCAATCTCGGCAACCTTGCCGAAGCCGACGAAACCAGTCTTGGTGCTATCTACGAGGGATTCCTGCGAGTCGCCCGCAGTCCATTGCCGACGCTGGCCGCGGTGAATGGTGCCGCGGTCGGTGCCGGCATGAACCTGGCGCTCGGATGCGATGTTCGTCTGGCTGCCCGCCGCGCCAAGTTCGATACTCGCTTCTTGCAGATTGGTTTACATCCTGGCGGCGGCCACACCTGGATGCTGCGCCGCATTGCCGGTCCGCAGGTCGCTATGGCGGCCGTGGTGTTCGGCGAGGTCATGGGTGGTGAAGAGGCGGCACGCATCGGTCTGGCGCATCGATGCGTCGACGACGACCAGTTGTTGACCGCCGCCCAAGCCATGGCCGCCCGCGCTGCCAGCGCGCCTCGGGCGCTGGCCATGGAGGCCAAGAAGACCATTCAGGCAATGGCCGACATCGACAACCACCCGTCGGCAGTCACGCGCGAGCTGGATCCGCAGCTGTGGAGCACTCGTCAGGCGTGGTTCGCCGAGCGACTCGCCGCGCTGCAGGCGACGATCAGCACCAAACCGTGACGCGGTGAGCACGTAGTTCGACATCGACCTGGGTGAATGCAAAAGCGCGCACGAATGTTACGGAACGTG
>JAYTZE010000022.1:0-8981 GCA_043742385.1 Ilumatobacteraceae bacterium | reverse complement strand
CTACAAGCGCCTGCTGAAGGACGAATACTGGAACGCGGCAGGCCGCGCGTTCTGAGTCAACCCTTCGGGCTGGTCAGGCGATGCAACTCGTCGAGGATCATCGCCAGACGAAGGCTCTCGCGCCGACCGAAGATGGGCTGTTCGATGCCTGCAACGGCTGCCTCGAAGTGCGACACCATCTCCGCGTAGGCATTCGCGCCGGCACATTCGATGGTGTCGACCGAACCGTCACGTCGTTCGATGTAGATCTCACTCGGCTCCTCGGGTCCCGGCACGTGAAACCCTGGAACGTTGACGAGACCGTGGCTCGCCGACAACGCCATCTGCTTGCGCACCGGAGCATCGAACGACACGTCGAACGTCGCACTGAAGCCTTCGCCCCAGTCGATCCATCCAGCCATAGCGGTGTCGACGCCGAGGTCGTTGCGCGTTGCGGTAGCAGCCATTCCGAGAGGATCGCGGCCGGCGATCAACAGGAACGGTGCGATGCAGTAGATACCGATGTCGAACAATGCACCGGCCCCGCGAGGGTCGATGCGATGGTCGCCACTGGTCATGTCCATCGGATAGCTGAATGACGCGCGACCGGTTTGCAGGGAACCGAGCGACGTGCCGGCGGCGAGCTCGAGCAGAGCGCGCGCTCGTGGGTGGTGCGGCCACATATAGGCCTCGAGGATGATGAGCCCAGCGGTCTGAGCGTGGTCGAACAGGCTTGCGCTCTCATCGGGCGACATCGTCAGCGGCTTCTCACAGAGCACGTGCTTGCCGGCGTCGAGAGCGCGGTGGCTCCATGCGGCGTGCAGGTGATTGGGCAGCGGGTTGTACACGGCGTCGATGTCGTCGCGGGTAAGCATCTCGGCGTAAGGCCCGAAGTCGTCGCCTCGTCTGCTGGGTGCATCGACCACGGTGTGACCAATCTGGTCGAACGCCGGCTTCAGCGAACTCTTGTAGATGCGGCTGGATCCGCCGAACACTCCCCAACGGATCATGCGCCGAGCACCACCATCTTGATCTCGGTCATCTCCTTGACGGAGTACGCCGGGCCCTCCCGCGTGTTGCCGCTGTCGCGCAACCCTCCATATGGCTGCTGGTCTGCCCGCCAGGTCGGCACCTCGTTGACCAGAACTCCGCCGTAATCGAGCGTCTGAATGGCACGGAGGGCCTTGCTGATGTCGGTCGTGAAGATTGCAGCCTGCAACCCGAACGACGAGTCGTTGGCCAGCTCGAAGGCACTGTCGAGCGAGTCGTAGGCGGCGATGGCTACAACCGGCCCGAACACTTCCTTCGCGCAGATCTTCATGTCGGGGGTCGCATTGCTGATGACAGTGGGGCGCAGCACACCGTTGTCGTCGAGCGCGCCGCCGGTCAAGACCTTCGCGCCCGCTGCTTCGGCCTCGGCGACCCATGAGACAACCCGATCGCGCTCGCCGACTGAAATCAGCGCCGAGACGTCGGTTGCTTCGTCGAGCGGATCGCCGACGACGAGCGCATTGACGTGTTCGACGAGTGCGGCGGTGAAGTCTTCGGCGATCGAGCTGTGCACATAGATGCGTTGTGTCGAGATGCAGCTCTGCCCGGCGTGACTGAAGCCGGCAACCTTGATCTTGGCTGCGGCGGTCTTCCAGTCACCGTCGGGCTCGAGGATCACCGGGGCGTTGTTGCCGAGTTCGAGACCCACCCGCTTGCGCGGAGCGCGCGAGCGGATGCTCCATCCAACCTCGGGAGAGCCGGTGAACGTGATCAGGGCGATATCGGGATGATCGACGATTGCGTTGCCGACTGTGCTACCCCCGCCGGTGACGACGTGGAGGTACTCGGGCGGAAGACCGCATTCCTCGACCAGCAGCTTGGCCAGCTCGATCGAGCTGAACGGCGTCTGGCTGGCCGGCTTGAGCACGACGGGACAACCCGCGGCAATCGCAGGAGCGAGCTTGTGGGCGACGAGGTTCAGCGGGAAGTTGAACGGTGCGATCGCCCCGACGACGCCGATCGGCACCCGCAGCGTGAAGCCCAACTTGCCTTCACCCGCTGACAGCGCGTCGAGCGGGATCATCTCCCCCGCCAGCTTGCGGGCCTCGGCTGCGGCAAACAGAAACGTGCCGACCGCGCGCTCGGCCTCAGCGCGGGCGGTCTTGATCGGCTTGGCCGCTTCCTTGGCGATGATGGTGGCGAACTGTTCACGCCGCTCAGTCAGCAACTGGGCGGCTTTGTCGAGGATGGCAGCCCGCTTCCACAGCGGTAGCGGTGTCTTCAGTGCACGTCTCGCCGTTGCGACAGCCGCTGCAACGTCGTCTGCCGTCTGGGCCTGGATCTCGCCGATGACGGAATCGTCATAGGGCGAACGGACAGTGATCGTTTGAGCCATGTCGACCGACGATACTTGCCTGATGACTAGCCCTCGTCATCCGTTCCTCGACTGGGATGGACCACTTCCGTTTGCTCATCGTGGCGGCGCCAGCGACATGCCGGAGAACACGATGGAGGCGTTCCAATACGCCGTCGATCTCGGCTATCGCTACCTCGAAACCGACGTGCAGGTGACCGCCGACGGGGTGCTGGCGGCGTTCCACGACAACGATCTGCGGCGTACGTGTGGCCGAGCCGGCAAGATCAGCGAACTGCCTTGGTCTGAGGTGTCTAGGGCGCTGGTCGACGGCAAGGCTGCGATTCCCCTGCTGGAGGATCTGATCGGCGCGTGGCCGGACGTTCGTATCAACATCGACTGCAAGTCCAACGCCGCAGTCGACGCGCTGGTGGCGTCATTGCGCCGCACGAACTCGTTGGCAAGGGTGTGCGTCGCGGCATTCAGCGACGCCCGCCTGCGCCGGCTGCGCAAGCAGTTCGGCGCCGAGTTGTGCAGCTCGCTCGGTCCGATCGAGTTGGCGCTGCTTCGATTCGGCCTGCTGCGCAACCCGCCGGGCCTTGCCGCTCAGGTGCCGGTGAAGCAGGGTCCGGTGACTCTTGTCAACCGAGCATTCGTCGAGCGTTCACACCGTCTTGGTCTGCACGTACATGTGTGGACCATCGACGACGCTGCCGAGATCGAACGATTGCTCGACCTGGGCGTCGACGGAGTCATGACCGACCGCCCGCTGGTTCTCCGCCAGGTTCTCCAATCCCGCGGCGCCTGGCCCTCCTGACCAAAGCGCTTGATGACACGCCCCGGGCCTGAGTCATCGAAGGCACCGGTCGAGTTTCGTCACTGACGATTCGAGAGGGGGCCTGCGCGGAGGGTGACGAGGGCGCCGGCGGCGAGCACCAGTACCCCGGCCAAGGTGACGACGGGTCCGAACTCGACGGTGATCAGTGAGCTCGACGGTGCGAACCGCAGCGCCGCTGCCACTCCCCCGGCATAGATCACGGCCACGATCGTGACGCCGCCGGTGACCCATCTCCTGGGGAAACATTGGAGTGTGGCGGCACCGGCAAGCAGCAACGGGACGATCGGCCACAATCGCACTCCCCATCCGACAAGGCTCGACTGTGAGAATCCGAGTCGGTCGACGAGCGAAAAGATCTCGTAGCTGCTGCGTCGACGGGTGCCCGAGCGCAGCCACGGCACAAATGTGCCTACCACTGCGACGACAGCGCCGGCGGTGACCATCACTCGCCCGATGAGAATCCGCTGCACTGCGGCAGCGTAGGTTCCGGTCATGGCCTCGCCCCGGTTCCATTCCATTCGGTCTCCCCACGGATTGGTGGCCAGCGCTGATCACCTCGCCACGCAGGCAGGTCTTCGAGCGCTGGTACTCGGTGGCAACGCCGTCGACGCGGCGCTCGCGACGAACGCGGCGATCGCCGTCACTGCCCCGCATCTGTGTGGGATGGGCGGTGACCTGTTCGCACTGGTACATCGTGAGGGCGAGGTGTTCGCCCTCAATTCGAGCGGACGAGCCGGCTCGGGCGCTGACGCTGCCGCACTGCGCGCCGAGGGACGTACCGACATGCCATTCCGCCACGACATCAGGGTGGTCACGGTGCCTGGGTGTGTTGACGGGTGGGTCGCGCTACACGAACGTTTCGGCACACTTCCACTGTCGGAGTTGCTGCAACCGGCGATCAACCTCGCGGCCGATGGCTTCCCGGCCAGCCCGCTCCTGGTCGGCTCGGCAGCCCGAGCCGACGAAGGCGCCAGCGAGAACCTCGCAGAACTCATCAGCCAGCTCGCCCGTCCCGGTGCTCGAGTCCAACGCGCCGGCGCCGCTCGAGCCCTGGCAGCCATCGCGGATGGCGGTCGTGGCGCGTTCTATCAGGGCGAGTTCGGCGAAGGGCTCAAGGCCCTCGGTGCCGGGTTCTACAGCGACGAGGACTTCGATCGGCCGTTGTCAGAGTGGGTGACGCCGTTGATGGTGCACACCTTCGGCGTCGATCTGTGGACACCTCCACCCAATTCGCAGGGCTACCTCACGTTGGGCGCTGCCGAGTTGGCAGGCAGGCTGGAACTGCCGGCAGACCCCAACGATGTCGGCTTCGCCCACCTGCTGATCGAGGCAGCGACGGCGGCAGGCTTCGATCGCCCCGACGTGCTCAGCGACACTGCGAACGGCCCCGCATTGCTGCAATCGATCGCCCAACGAATCGACATGATCGATACCGAGCGAGCATCGAACCGGTGGGCACCCGCACGCGATGGCGACACCACCTATCTGTGCACCGTCGACGGCAACGGAATGGGCGTGTCATTGATTCAGTCGAATGCCGCTGGGTTCGGTTCCGGGCTGGTCGAGCCGAATACAGGGATCAATCTGCACAACCGAGGCCTCGGCTTCACCCTGCGCGAGGGCCATGCCGCCGAGTTCCTAGCGGGCCATCGTCCTCCCCACACCCTGTGCCCCGCCATGGCCACCACGAATGGCACACTCCGGGCAGTCTTCGGCACGATGGGCGGCGATGCCCAGCCGCAGATCCTGCTGCAGTTGGCGGCACGTCTGTTCCATTACGGCCAGTCTCCCGCTGCTGCGGTGTACGCCGCCCGGTGGGCCCTCCAGGGACCCACGACGGGATTCGACACGTGGACCAGCGGTGAGGCTCCCACCGTCACGATCGAAGGTCATGCGCCTGACGACTGGATGAGCGGCCTCGCCCAACGTGGACACAAGGTCGAGAGTTTGCCGCCCTATGACAGCAGCTTCGGGCACGCTCACGCGATTGTCATTGACAGTGACGGATTTCGGGCCGGCGCTGCCGACCCGCGCACGATGGTCGGCACTGCTGCCGGGATCTGAGCGCAGTACGATTCGACCATGCGCGTCGACTCGAACTTCTTCTGCACCGTACCGATGCCCGATGCCGGTGATCCATCGATCGCTGCCACAGCGCGGCGTTTCGGCAATGACTCGGTGATCGAGTGCTACAAGAACCTGGTCGAGTGGGCCAAGACCGCCGATCAACTCGGGTTCGACACGATGTGGCTGACCGAGCATCACTTCCAGTACGAGGGGTACGAGGTTCTGCCCAACCTCATCCAGTTCGGGCAACACCTGGCCATGCTCACTCAGGGTCTGCGCCTTGGGCAGATGTTCAATGTCGTACCGCAGTGGCATCCGCTGCGTCTCGCCGAAGACTTCGCGATCGCCGACATCATCACTGGTGGGCGTATGGAGTTCGGCGTCGGTCGTGGCACGGTGCCGCGAGAGGCGTGGGCGCTGGGCACGGTGGTGGCCAGCGGCGACAACGCCATGTCGGCCGAGCATGACCGCATCAACCGCGAGATGTTCGAAGAGTCGATGGAGGTCATCAAGCTGGCCTGGTACCAGGAGCAGTTCAGCTACCGCGGCAAGCACCTGGTGCTGCCGCCCGACGACGTGCCCGACCGCGGCACGATGGTCAACGATCTCACGCTGATTCCGAGGCCGCTACGCAAGGTCGACATCTACCAGCCCGTCACTTCACCCGAGACGATCGAGTACGTCCCGAAGGCCGGGCACAAGGCCGTCTACTGGTTGCAGAATGCCGACAGTCAGAAGCAGAAGTGGGATCGGTACGCCGAGATTCGTGAATCGTGCGGCACGCCCGTCGGGCCCGGTGAGGATCGCTGCCTGGTGCTCAATCTGCACATCGCCAAGACACGTGAGGCCGCGCTGGTGAAAGGCCGGCCGGGTCAGGACGAGTTCAACAAGTTCCTGTCGCCCTACGGCCGATTCAGCAGCTACCGCAACCCCGACGGCAGCAAGGTGGCGTTCAACCATTGCCCGACAGTCGAGGAGAGCAACGACCAGAAGATCCAGATCGTCGGGTCGATCGACGACGCCGTCGATGCCATCGGTTACTGGCGCGACCTGCTCGACTTGAAGCACATCTGCTTCTTCCACGACTACCCCGGGTTGAGCCGCGAGGAGATGACCGAGCAGATGCATCTCGTGGCGGAGGAAGTGTTCCCGCGCCTGGGCGAGCCGATGGAGCGCCGGCCGATCACCGGCACGCCCCTCGTGTGAGCCCGAACGTTTCGATGGGCGACGGCTATCTGCTGCTGCCGGCATTCGCCGAGCCGCACGCCCATCTCGACAAGGCGTTTCTTGCCGAACGCGTCGACAATCCCACCGGCGATCTGATGGGTGCCATCGAAGCCATGGAGCGGGCGCGCAACTCGATCACGGTCGCCGACACCATCGAACGTGCCGAACGCGCCGCTCGATTGATGGCCGCCAACGGCTGTACGGCGATCCGGACGCACGTCGACCTCACGCTCGCTGGCAGGCTGACCTCGGTCGCGGCGCTGATCGACGTGCGTGATCGCCTGCGTGGACTTGTCGAGATCCAGGTGGTGGCACTGTGTGCGTGGCCGTCGATCGGCGATGAAGGCGCAGACCAGCGTTCGTTGGTGCGCGAAGCCATCGATCTGGGAATCGACGCGATCGGTGGTTGCCCGCACCTCGAAAGCGACCCCGCCGCGGCCAACGACAACCTGCTGACGCTGGCTGCGGAAGCCGGTCTGCCGGTCGATCTGCATACCGATGAAACCCTCGATCCATCGATGCAGGCGTTGGAGGATCTCGCCGAACGGGTGCTGGCCACCGGCTTCGCACATCGCGTCGCTGCGAGCCACTGCGTCACGTTGGCGTTGCAGACCGAGCACCGCCAACGAGAGGTGGCCGAAAAGGTCGCCGCCGCCGGGATCAGTGTGATCGCCCTCCCCCAGACCAACTTGTTCCTGCAGGGTCGGAATTGCCAGGTCTCCATGCCGCGGGCCGTGACTGCCGTCAAGGCGCTTCGAGCGGCCGGTGTGAATGTCGCGGCCGGCGCCGACAACCTGCAGGATCCGTTCAATCCCGTTGGCCGGGGCGACCCTCTGGAGACCGCCGGTCTGATGATCATGACCGCCCACGTCTTGCCGGCCGATGCCCTGAGCATGGTCAGCACCGCTGCTCGAACAGCGATGGGGCTGGGCCCGAGCGACGATCAGGTTGCAGTTCGAGCATGCTCGATCCGCGAGGCGATTGCCTTCGGGCCGCCCGATCGATTCGTCATTCGCGCCGGCTCGAAGTTGGAAACAGAGCGTTCACACGATCGAGACTGAGCCGTAGGAGTCTCTGCCCTACACTCCCTCGCCATGGGGACAGACCGTGGCGCCATGGGGACCAACCATGGCCGGCTTGCCGGGCGGCGTGCGCTGATCACAGGCGCCGCCCGCGGAATCGGCGCCGAGATCGCAGCCGCGTTCCGGCGCGAGGGAGCCGAACTTGCCCTGCTTGATATCGACATCGAGCGACTCGCTGCCACCGGCAACGCTGTCGAAGGCAAGGTGTACGGGGTCGATCTGGCCGATGCCGAGGCCACCGTCGAGGTGGTCAGCAAGGCTGTCGAGGAGCTTGGCGGGTTGGAGATCCTGGTCAACAACGCCGGCATCTTGAAGATGGCTCCGCTCATGGAGATCACTACGGCTGATTGGGATCTGACGTTCGCCGTCAACGTGCGCGCCATGCTGGTCACCATCCAGGTCGCGGCCAAGGCGATGATCCCGAATGGGCGTGGCACGATCATCAACATGGCCAGCATGGGCGGCAAGCTCGGCGCGCCGAACCAGGCCCACTACGCGGCTTCGAAGGCTGCGGTGATCTCGCTCACGCAGGTTGCCGCGAAAGAGCTTGGCCCCTACGGAATCACCGTCAACTGCATCTGCCCGGGCTACGTGCTGACTGAGATGGGCGCGGCCACGCGGACCGACGAGATGGTTCGCGAGTGGTCGTCGAAGTCGCCGCTCGGCCGGCTTGCCGAGCCTTCGGATGTCGCCAGCATGGCAGTTTTCCTGGCCTCCGACGAGGCCTCGTACTGCACCGGTCAGGCCATGAACGTGACCGGTGGCATGGTGATGCATTGAGCACCGCGGGGATAATCGGCACCTCACCCACTGCGACTACGGTGGTGCAGATGGACGACGTTGGGGCCACTCCTGCTCTGAGTTTCAACAAGGTTTCGATGGTCTTCCCCGACGGCACGCACGCACTTGGGGAGACCATGTTCGATGTGCGCCCTGGCGAATTCGTCACCGTGGTCGGCCCTTCCGGTTGCGGGAAGAGCACGTTGTTGCGCATCGCCTCCGGCCTCACCAAGGCCACGGGTGGTTTCGTCTCCATCGATCCCGGCAATGTCGGCTACGTGTTCCAAGACGCGACCCTGCTGCAGTGGCGAACGGTGCAGCGCAACGTCGAACTGCTCGCCGAACTCGAGGGCATCGACAAGGACGAGCGGGCACGTCGCGCCGCCGAGAACATCGCCCTCGTCGGTCTCGACGGGTTCGAGAAGAAGTATCCGAAGCAGCTCTCCGGCGGCATGAAGATGCGCTGCTCGCTGGCTCGCTCGTTGGTGATGGACCCAAAGGTGTTCCTGTTCGACGAGCCGTTCGGTGCGCTCGACGAGATCACCCGCGAGAAGCTCAACGACGAGCTGCTCAGCCTGTTCCAACGCAAGGGCTTCGCTGCGCTGTTCATCACCCACTCGATCTACGAGGCGGTGTTCCTGTCGACCCGGGTCCTGGTGATGTC
>JAYTZE010000021.1:0-8984 GCA_043742385.1 Ilumatobacteraceae bacterium | reverse complement strand
GGCGTGGGCGATCTTTGCGGGTGCCTACGTGGCGGCCGTCGTGTATGTCGCAACGGGCCTCGATCGGGATGTGGGCGACGTGGTGCTGGTGCTTGCCGCCGGTACCCGCCTAGCGCGCTACGTCGGCGCTACGGCGGGCGAGCTCGGCTTCTTGCGTGGATTCTGGCTCGACTCGTCGCGCCGGTTGACCTGGCTGGAGGACTACGCGGCGGGCGTCGATGCGTCGGCAACCGCAAGTGCACCTGAGCGTCTGACGGATGGAATCACCTTCGATCATCTCTCGTTCCGCTATCCGGGTACCGACCGTCTCGTGCTCGACGACGTGTGCCTGCGGCTGCCCGCCGGCGCGGTGGTCGCCGTCGTTGGCGAGAACGGCGCCGGCAAGTCGACCTTGGTGAAGTTGCTGGCGCGTATGTACTCGCCGACGTCGGGGCGCATCACCGTCGACGGTGTCGACCTGGCCGACATCGCCACCGACCAATGGCGAGCGTGTCTCGCCGGCGCCTTCCAGGACTTCTACCGATTCGAGCTGCACGCACAGCAGACCGTCGGTGTCGGCGACCTGCCACGCGTCGATGATCGCACGGCAACCCAGAGTGCCGTCGACCGAGCGGGGGCTCACGACGTGATCGAGCGCTTGGCCTATGGCCTCGAAACGCAGCTGGGACCGTCGTGGGATGAAGGCGCTGAGGTCAGTTTCGGGCAATGGCAGAAGCTGGCCCTGGCACGCGGGTTCATGCGCGATGCGCCCCTGCTGTTGATCCTCGACGAGCCAACGGCGGCGCTCGACGCCGAGACCGAGCACGCCATGTTCGAGCGCTTCGCCGAGGCATCGCGGGCGCACATCGAAACCGGAAGGGTGACTGTGCTGGTTTCGCATCGCTTCTCAACCGTGCGCATGGCGGACCTGATCGTGGTCATGGACGGTGCGCGCGTTGCCGAGTTCGGCACCCACGAAGCGCTGATGGCTCGCAACGGCCAGTATGCGGAGCTGTTCCGTATCCAGGCCGCCGCCTACGGGTAGCAGCTACGCCTTGCACCCCTGCGCGGCGCCGACCTGCCACAGCCCGGTGAGGTCGCCTGTGCCGTACGTGGTGGGTCCGCCCTGTGTGGCCGTGTTGTTCATCAACTGCGTCGCATCGACGACGTGATCGAGTCCGACAGCATGGGCAAGCTCGTGCAGCAGCACTGCGCCGACTCCCGTGCTGGACCACGGGAGGGTGCCAGGCTGCCCGACATCGCCCATGTCGATCACGACGGACGCTCGCACGATCGACGAGCTAAAGAAGATTCCCGCACGACCGACGATCGAACCGGGCACGAGGTTGGTCTGAACCGGGTCGCCCAGGGCGATGACGAGTTCGCCACCGACCCCTGCGAGCTGAGGGCCGTTGCTGCTGGTCGGCATGAACGTTGTGTCTCCGCTGGGTATCAACGGCAAACCCGTGGCTGCTTCGAGCCGTTCGACGGCCTCGGCGATGACCTGGCGGAAACTGGCGTCGTAGCCACCCATGTTGACGAGATAGCGGATCGGTGCGCACGGATTCCACCGAACCGGCGAACCGCCCGTGACCTGGGAAAATCGGTAGGGTAGGGCTGGCGATGGACCGCCGACGCCGGTCAGCGGCACGTGCGGCGGCAACACCTCGAGGAGTTCGACGCCGGTGTACCAGCCGGCTATGTCGACCACCAGGTGCGAACCATTCTGGGTGTAGAAGCTGAACCCTGCGGCGGTGACCGGCGTGATCACGTGGTTGGCAATGGTCTGACCGGCGCGTGATGCGTTGAGGCTCGACGCGGTGGGCCGGTATGTGCGCGCCGGCCAGACCGCGAAGAAGCCGTCCGCTGCAGTCTGGTCCGCGGTCGCGTTGACGACGACAGCGCCCACGCCGCTGGCCGGTACGCCGAATTGATTGGCGACCGCCACCTCGGCGGTGCGGTTCTTTCCGGGCCGGGCACCCAGGGGTAGCTCGCGGCTGTCGAGCAACCGGGCGGGCGAAACGGGCACGAACAATCCAATGTCACCGGGTGGTTCGCTGGAGCCCGTGAACCAGCCGACGAGATCGATGACGAGATGTCCCCCCGTTTGGGAGAAGATCGTCGTACGTCCACCGCCGAGAATTGCAATGACCTGGTTGGCAATCGTGCTGCCCGCGCCGACGACGTTGAGGTTGCTCACGACCGGTCGTGTCGTGTCAGTTGGAAAGACGGTCCAAAAGCCGCTGGCGGCGCTCTCCGTCACCGTGACCTTCAACGCGGCAGCGGTCGCGTCGGCCGGCAGACCGGCGAGACCAGCGACGTTGAGGTCGACTTGATCGCCGACGCCAAGCGCGCCGAAGCGGGTCGCGTTGGGCTCGCGTGTGTCGAGAAGGCGGGTCGGGTTGACCGGCCTGAACAGTCCGGCCGTTGCGAATGCGGTCGGCATGTAGTAGCCCTGCACATCGGCAACAAGGTCCGTGGTCATCTGCGAGAAGATGTCGACTGCGTTGCCGGATCCGGTCGGCACGGTGACGAGGTTGGCGATCGTTTGTCCCACAGAATCGACGTTGATCGACGACGCCAAGGGTCGCGTAACGCCTGTCGGATAGACGGTGACGAACCCGGCCTGGGCGGCCGCATCGATGGTGAGGTTCAGCACCACTGCACTGGCGCCCGCAGGCACACCGGTCAGCGACAAGGTGAACGACTGACCGGCTGTGACGCGCTGCGGAAAGCCGAGGCCCTCGCGGGTGTCGAGGATTCTGTAGGGGCTCACCGCGGTATATGCAGATGCCCCAAGCGGCGCTGCGTGCACCACGGCAGCAGGTGCAACAATGAGCACGCTCAGGCACAGCAGCGCTGCAATGGTAGAGACGCAGGCCAGACGGCGATGTAATGACCTCATTGAATCTCCTGTCCCAGTACAGCGCCCAGCCCGAGACTATCCCCGAGCGAACCCGCCCAACTCCTTTCCGAAGACGAGAACCGCATCGAATCAGCCGATAGGGACCACCATCGCGACCTCAGGATGAATTGCGGCGAGCGCTCGATCGAAGGTCGCCAGCTGAGCATGTCGACCGCTGGCCAGATGACAGAGGTAGGAGTCAGTCACCTGTCGGTGACCGGCCACGCCAGCGATGACTTTGTAGGTGAAGGACAGATCATCTGGCCAGAACTCGTGGCGGGGCAGTTCTTGGATTCGAGCGATCGCTGCGCCGACATCGCTGATCGAGTGGCCGACGCGCAGCAGATGCCGAACCAGGGCACCTTGGGTGATTGGACATGTAGCGAACATCTCGTCGCGGTCACTGAACCAATCGCCCGCCGACTGATGATGAACGTGATCGGGGTCGACCAGCGCGATCAGGATGTTGGCGTCGAGAAGGAATGTCACCCGTCGTCGTCCAGGCTTCGAATGTCATCGGTCGTGATAGGGCGGCCCGAGGCCAGGAGCGGAAAACCAGTGCGACGATCGACCAGTTCCACTTGGGTCGTGGGGCCGAGGGCCCGCCGCAGGAGATCGACGACGGCGGTGCTCAACGTGCAACCGCGATCGTGAGCGAGCGACGTTGCGATCGCGTGCAGATCCTTTGGGAGATCGATGGTCGTGCGCACCGCTGCATCGTAGCATCACTGCATCAAGATTGTCAGGCGCGCATTCGGACTCCGGCAGGATCGAGTACTGGCTCCAGCTGCAAGCGGGCCGGGCGACGATTGCCGATGATCTCGATCTCGAACCCGGTGGTGCCAACCACAGCGAGGTCGGCGGGAATGTAACCCCACGCCAGCGACATGCCCGAGTAGTGGGCGTAGCCGCCGCTCGTGATCCAGCCGACCACCTGCTCGCCGTCTGGCCCGCAATGCCAGACCGGCTCGTCACCGATCACGTCGGCGGGCGAGTCGGGATCGGGCTCGACGACGAACATCGTCAGCTTGCGTTTCGGGCCTCCGCCTGCGGCCTCGGCTTCGACTGCAGCACGGCCGATGAACTCGTGGTCGAACTTCAGCACACGGTCCATGCCCGCTTCGAGCGGCGTGTAGATCGGCCGGTACTCGCGGTACCACGTGCCGAAGTTCTTCTCCAACCGCATTGTGATGAGGGCGCGGAAACCGAACAGGCGCATGTCGAACTCGCGGCCGGCCTCCCACAACAGGTCGAACAGATAGCGCTGGCTTTCCGGCTGCATCCAGATCTCGTAGCCGAGGTCACCGGTGTAGGTCATTCGCGACAGCCACACCGGGGCCATACCGATGTCGATCTTGCGGAATGACATGAACGGAAAGTCGGCGTTGGCCAACGACGTCCTGGTCAGCTTCTGGAGCACGTCGCGTGCCAACGGACCGGCGATGGTCAAGCCGACCAGCGACAGGGCGAGCACCTCGAAGCGGATTGGACTGGCTGCTGGCAAGTGGTCGAGGAACCAGCGCGGGTGATGCACCTCTGCGGCTTGGGAGCCGAACAGGAAGAACTCGTCGAGGCCGACACGCGACACCGAGAACTCGCCCACGATCCGCCCCTGCGGATTGAGCATCGCGGTCAGGTTGGTGCGGCCGACCTTGGGCAATGCGTTGGTGAACAAGCCCTGCAGCCACTCCGCCGAACCTGCTCCACTGACCTTGTATTTGGCGAAGTTCGACGCCTCGGACAGCCCGACCCGTTCTCGCACTGCACGCGATTCCTCGGCGACCAGTGGGAAGGCGTTCGAGCGATGGAACGTGACGTTCTCGATCGGTTCCTCGCCGGGCTTCTGGAACCACAGCGGGTGCTCGAGGCCGAAGCCGGCCCCCCACACTGCATTGTGCGAGGTGAGTCGGTCGTAGATGGGTGTGGTGTGCAACGGTCGACCGGCGCGGAGTTCCTCGTTGGGGAAGGTGATCCGAAAGCGACGTGAGTAGTTCTCACGGACCTTGGCGTTGGTGTACGCGACCGTGGCCCAATCCCCGTAGCGCGCCACATCCATGCCCCAGATGTCGTCCTGCGGATCGCCGTTGACCATCCAGTTGGCCAGCGACAGGCCGACGCCACCGCCTTGCGATAGTCCTGCCATCACGGCGCAAGCCACCCACATGCCGCGCATGCCCTTGATCGGCCCGACCAGCGGATTCCCGTCCGGGCTGAAGGTGAACGGACCGTTGACGAACTTCTTGATGCCCGCCCGACCGACGGCCGGGAAATGGGCGAAGCCGCGCTCCAACTCGGGGGCAATGCGGTCGAGATCGTGCGGTAGAAGTTGGAAGACGAAGTCCCACGGCGTTTCGTTCGGCGACCACGGCCGGTTGTCCTGCTCGTAGGTTCCTAGCAGGATGCTCTGTCCCTCCTGGCGCGCATAGATCTCGCCGGCAAAGTCGATCATGTGTGGCAGCTCGCGACCGTGTCGCTCGTTGTAGGCGATGACCTCGGGCATCGGCTCGGTCATCAGGTAGTGATGCTCCATCGCCAGCACCGGCAGTTCCAGGCCGACCATTCGACCAACTTCGCGTGCCCACAGCCCACCGGCGTTGACCACGTGATCGGCATGAATGGTGTGCTCGCGATCAGTGATCACATCCCACGTGCTGTCGGGTCGTTGCTGTAGGCCGGTGACCCACGTGTCGGTGTACACCTCGGCGCCGCGGTTGCGAGCGCAGATCGCATAGGCGTGGGTCACGCCGTACGGGTCGACGCTGCCTTCGTCGGGGTCGTACAACGCACCGACGAAGTACTTCTCTTCCAGCAGTGGATTCAGCGCCTTGGCCTCTGCCATGGAGATGATGTCCATGTGCATTCCCAGGTAGCGCCCGCGGGCCTGGGCCATTCGCAGCCAATCGAGCCGCTCCGGAGTGTCGGCCAGCATCAGCCCGCCCGGCAGGTGGATGCTGCACTGTTGCCCGGATTCGGCCTCGATCTCGCGATACAGATTGACCGTGTACTGCTGGAGGCGGGCCACATTGGGGTCGCCATTCAGCGTGTGCATCCCACCAGCGGCATGCCATGTGGAGCCTGCGGTGAGTTGCTTTCGTTCCAATAACACCACATCGGTCCAACCAGCTTTGGTGAGGTGATACAGCACGCTGGCGCCGACGACGCCGCCCCCGACGACCACCACTTGTGCTGACGCTTTCATCTCATGCTCCTGAAGGTCGATGCGTTAGAAATCGGTGGCGACGCCGCCCTCGGCGACACGGCGGGCGACGAAGGATTCGAGCTCCTCGAGACGGGCGGCGTCCATCGCCGGCTTCTCGTAGGCGGCCAGGAATGCGGCCGCCAGATCGTGAGTCTTGCCGGCTGCTTCGGGTCTGCCCGCCTCGTCCCAACTCTCGTAGTTGCGCCAGTCGCTGACCATCGGCTTGTAGAACGCCGTGCGGTACCGGTCTTGCGTGTGCTGGACGCCGAAGAAGTGCCCGCCGGGCCCAACCTCCTCGATGGCATCGATGGCGAGTGTGGCATCGTCCACAACTACGGGGTCCATCATCGACGACACCATGTGCAAGAGGTCGGCATCGAGGACCATCTTGGCCATGCTGGCGTGCAGCCCGCCTTCCATCCAGCCAGCACCGTGCATCATCATGTTGACGCCGCCCATCACGCAGCCCCACAACGCGAAGACACTCTCGTATGCGGCCTGGGCGTCGACGGCATTTGCTGCGCACACATTGCTGCTGCGGTAGGGCAGGTTGTAGCGACGAGCGAGTTGACCGCCGACCATCGCCGTGCGCACGTACTCGGGCGTGCCGAATGCCGGCGCGCCTGATTGCATATCGACGTTGGAGGTGAACCCGCCGTAGACCACCGGCGCGCCAGGTCGAACGATCTGGCACAACGCAATCCCCGCCAGCGCTTCAGCGTTCTGCTGGGCAAGGGCGCCGGCCAGCGTGACCGGGGCCATCGCGCCGGCGAGCGTGAACGGAGTCATCACTACCGGCTGGTTGCGCGACGACATCTCGATGATTCCGTGCAGCATGGCCGTGTCGAGGCGAAGTGGTGAGTTGGAATTGATCACCGTGAAGATCGACGGCTCGCGATCCAGAGTGGCGTCGTCGACGCCGCGGGCAATGCGCACCATCTCGATGCAATCGCGGTTCTTCTGCCGGCCGAGGCTGTAGCAGTGGATGTGCTTGTCGGTCAGTGTGAGGACGTCGAAGGCGGCGTGGATGTGACGCACCGACGCGTGGATGTCGACCGGTTCGACCGGATAGCCGGCGACGAAGTGGATCGAGTTGAGCATCTGGCCCAGCTTCAAGAGGTCGTCGAAGCCGACCTGGTCGCCTGTGCGACGCACGCCGTCGAGGCCGACGATGTGCGGGGCGCTGGCCACTGTGCCGTTGGCCATCCATGTGCCACCGATGTGCAGGTTCTTCTCGGGGTTCCAACTGTGCAACGTGAACTCTGCGGGAGCAGTGGCGATCCGCTCGTTGATCATTTCCTTGGGGAACCGCACGTGTTGTCCCGCCTCGTCGATCTCGGCGCCGGCATCGCGGAGCAAGCTGCGAGCCTCACTGTCCCAGATGTCCATTCCGATTCGTTCGAGAATCGTCAGCGACGCTACATGGATCGATTCCAACTCGTCGGCCGACACCACCTCGGTGTGGTTGAGCCGCATGCGCGGTTGCTTCCACGGGCGTTGCAAGGGGAGCGTGCTGCGCGGGCCGGTATCGCGGCCCCGTCTGCGTTTGCCCGCGTCGTTGCTCACCCGCTGAGATTAGTCAGGCCAACCATTCCTAGTACAGTCGTTCCGGTTATCGCATCGTCTCGCTACCAAATTCGACTGGCTGCTCGACCGTTTACGCGCTGCGGCGCGGCCGGTGCCGCACCAGCCATCCGATGACCATCCCGACTACCGCTGCGGCGACGATCACGGTCCAGATCGGCGCCTCAGTATCACCGAATACGTATCCAACGCGGACATCGTTCCGGTTGTCCATGGCAACCACGACCACCGCGGCGATGATCCCCGCTACGAACAACCAACGGATGAGTTGAGCGGCATCGCGTCTGTGCACTGCGCCGGCATGTTCGCCTATGTCATCGCTCATCGTTCGGTCCTCCGTGTGTCTGTGATGACTGTGGTACCCGCTGTTGTCGAAGCTCAACCCTTGCTTGCCCATTGGCTGGCCGGGACGTTGGCCTCTGGCAACGAGCGGGCAGCTGAGCGAAAGTCGGGGTGTGGTCGACATCGTCCGACGATGGGTGACGCCGATCGTGACCGAATGGCACGAGCACGGCAGTGCCTACGAAATCGCCCGGCTGCTCACGGCCCCGGCCCGGCGAGGTCTGGTACGCCTCACTGTGGAGCACCCCGAGAACCTGCCAACGCACGGACCAGCGATCGTCGTGGCCAACCACCGTTCGTTCTTCGACTCCGTGCTGTTGATGTTCGCCCTGCCGCGACCCGTGTCGGTGCTCGGAAAGGCCGAGTACACGGACCGGCGGATCACGAAATGGTTGTTCTGCGGTGCCGGGATGATCCCGATCCGGCGCGAGAATCCCGCAGATCTCGTCCGCGCATTCGCGCAGGTTGATGACGTCCTCGATCGCGGTCAGGTAGTCGGGCTGTTCCCCGAGGGAACTCGATCACCAGACGGGCTGTTGCATCGTGGGCACTCCGGTGCCGCCCACCTTGCGCTCACCACCGGTGCCCCGATCGTGCCAGTCGGCATCATCGGCACCGACCGGATTCTGCCGACCGGCGCCCGGCTGGTGCGCCCGTTCCGGCACGCCACGATCACCCTCGGTGAGCCCATCCTCACCGCCGACGCTGGGTTCACAACGAGCACGAACCACGCTCGGCGCCAAATCACCGACCAGTTCATGAGCGAGATCCGACGACTCTGTCGGCAGGACTACGTCGACCAGTACGCACCGCTTCACTCCGCTGACTCGGACGGGCCCGTATCGAGTGGGCTTCATCGCACCCGGCGGTAGCGCCGGGCGCAGTTCTGTGCGGCTCCTATCCCTGGCGTTGGGCACCGAATTACGCCAGGCATGGCTCAGATCGCGCCCGACCAGGTTCGTTGGGTGTGGCGGG
>JAYTZE010000020.1:0-2263 GCA_043742385.1 Ilumatobacteraceae bacterium | reverse complement strand
CCATACCACTGCTCTTGGTGCCTGTGCTGCGATGGGGCTGGTGGTCGGCGATCGGTGGCGACGGCAACCCGGTCTTCGGCTCCTCGAGCACGACGATGGGCACTGTGTGGGCGTGGCTGATCCCGCTCGTCTTCATGGCGTTGGTCGTGGCGGCGCTTCCGCTGTTCGCCAACGCCGAGGAACGAATGTTCCGAATGGGAGCGCAACGTTGGAGCCCTCGCCGCAGAGTTCTCAAGGTGCTGCAGTTCGGGTTGATCCATGCGTTGATCGGTATCCCGATCGGTGTTGCGTTGGCGCTGTCGGTGGGCGGGGCCTACTTCATGTCGGTCTATCTTCGCTCGTACGCATTGACCGGCAGCGCCAAGGAAGCCACATTGGAATCGACGCGAGCCCACACCGCATACAACGCATTGATCATCGTCACGGTTGCGATCGCCGTAGCCGCCGACGCCGTCGCCTGACCGCGGCCCATCGCTAGCCTGACGGACAATGTCGCTTCCCCCGCCACCAACGATCGCTCGCTGCTACCGCCATCCCGACCGCGAGACCGGGCGCAGCTGCACTCGATGCGGCAAACCGGCATGCGGCGATTGTCTCGTGCAGGTTTCGATCGGTTCACACTGCGTCGACTGCATCAAGGCCGCCCGACCCGACGTGAAGACTCGTGCCAAGTTCTGGAATGCGCGCCAACCAACACTGGTCACCTTCGCCCTCATCGCAGTCAATGTCGCCGTCTACATGTGGACAGTGAGTACCCGCCGGAGCGAGTTCAGGCTTGCTCTGGCCAAGCCCTTCCTGGAGAACGGCGAGTACTACCGCCTGGTGACATCTGGCTTCTTGCACTACAGCCTGTTTCACATCGGTATGAACATGCTGCTGCTATTCCAACTCGGCCAACTCCTCGAACCCGCTGTCGGCCGCGTGCGGTTCGGGTTGCTGTACTTCGCCAGCCTGCTGGGCGGATCGCTCGGCGCACTGATGCTGCAACCGAACGGCCTGACCGGCGGTGCCTCTGGTGCAGTCTTCGGACTCATGGCTGCGGCAGCCATCGGCATGCACCGACGCGGCGTCAACGTCTTTCAGAGCGGGATCGGTACGATCCTGGTGCTCAACCTGGTGATCACCTTCACGCTGCCGGGGATCTCCGTTGGCGGTCACCTCGGCGGCGCCTTCGCCGGCGCCATCTGTGGGTTCGTGATACTTGCCCCACGCCACGCGGAGCTGCCGAAGTGGGCGTCGTACGCCACACCGATCGCGGTGGTCGTGTTCAGCGTGATAGCCAGCCTGGCCATCGCGGCATAGCCGTTACACCCGCCGGCGCCGCTTGAAACGCAGCGGCGGTAGCTCGATCTGGTCGATGCGGTCGCTCGACCATTTCGCCGGCGGGGCCATCGTCAACGCGCACAACCGGACCAGGACCTGGTCGTAGTTGACGCGCCAACCGCTGAAGTCGCGCCATGCCTGATCGAGATCGCGCTTCAGCGGCACATTGAGTGCTCGCAACTCGACACACAGCAGGTCGAATTCTCGGCGCGAGATCGTGATGAAATCCGTTGGTTTCGGGTCAGGGTCGTATGGAATCTGGAACGCGTCAGCGATGCGCCGCAGGCAGAGATACCCCGAGCGGATCATCACGTCGCAGCTCGCGTTGTGCGGCCGCTCGAGCGTGGAGGCCGTGATCGCGGCCGTGTCGAGCACGCAACCTGCGGCGGTGATCCAGCTTCGTTCTGGGTGTGGTGAGCGGAAGAACACCAGGGACGGTTGACTGGTGTGGCTCTCCTCGATGTCGACGAACCACGATTCCCACCGCTCGAACACGTCTTCGTCGATGCGGTCGAGCCACCCGATGCGGCGGTACCGGGTCAGCAACTCGGCCGGGCTCGGCGGCAGCCCGGCGCGGACCTCGAGCATGCCGACCAACGCCTCACGACGACTGAACGCGCTGTAGATCGATGGCAGGTACGAGATCATCAATGAGATCAGGCCAAGCCCGATGCCGGCCTCGGCGAACTCGAGCACCATGCGGGGAGTGCCGCGTGTGCGCACGAAGCCGAGCGTGAACAGCGACGAGCCGCTGGTAGCGAATGCTTCCGTCAGCGGCCGCACATCGGTCCCCCAGAAAATCGAGGTGAATCCGGCCAGCACCATGATGACCCAGGTTCCTGGCAGCGAGACCAGGGCGATCGGCGCATACAGACTCATCGTGCGATCACGGCTGTCGAACGATCGTTTCGGCCCGGCGAAGACGTCGAACAGCTTTCGA
>JAYTZE010000019.1:0-2266 GCA_043742385.1 Ilumatobacteraceae bacterium | reverse complement strand
AGCAAGCTGGTCTTCTGGCGGCACCTGCCCGAACCGCGGGTCGTAGGCCATCACGGGCTGCAGTCGAGGCCGCCTCGCGTCGAGCCGCGACAGGTACTTCGCTGTCGGATCTGGTCCGTGAAGGACGTTGACGGTCTTCGCCGATAGCTCGGCGCTCGTGAAGCTGTATGTCGCCGAGGCACACCACGAGTCGGTGCGGCAGATCAGCGGACCGATCGTCGTATCGGTGCTTGCGCACGTGGAGGTGCGCGCTGCGATCTGGCGAAAGCATCGCCTCGGTGAGATCAGCGTCACCGATGCAGGGCTGCTGTGCGCCGAGTTCGCTGCCGACCTCGCCGGCGATGACCTGCCCGCGCCGCGCTTCGCGGTGATCGATGTTGGCGACGAGGTCGTGCGCGCGGCCATCGATGCGGTGGCTCGTCATCCGTTGCGCGCCTACGACGCAATGCAGTTGGCATCTGCGCTCGAGGTGCGCAAGGCGCTCGATGGCCTCGACGGTTTCGCAGCGTTTGATGACGCTCTGCGTTCGGCCGCAGCAGCCGAAGGTCTGGCGCTGGTGCCAGAGACCTTCGATCATTGACCGATCGCGGGTCGGTGACTGTCAGCTGCGCCAGGTGGCGGAATCGCGGCCGAGTTCGTCGAAGCGTTTGGTGATCCACAACGGCACGTCCATCGGCTCGCCGTTGCGTAGCCCGGCGACGTGTTCGCCGTCGTCGGCCCACACGTGACACGTGTTGACGTTGGCCATCAGGGCACCCTGGCGTGCCTCCTGCGTGCCGAAGGGCGTGCCTCCACCGGCACCGTCGTCGCGCGCCTGCGCCATGTTGAACGACCAGATCGATTGGATGGCGACCGGCGCCATCGCCTGCAGCAGCGCTGTGGTGTGAGTGCACCCACGGGGACCACCGAACAACTCGCGGATCCTGTGGGTGAATCCGCGAGCAATCGACAAGCCGACCAGGTTGTCGTAGTGATCCTCGATTCGCTTGCACGTGGCGTGTGGATGCGTCTCGAGCACGGCCTTTGCGCCCACGATCTCCAACGAGGGGACGGCGATCGTGAGGTCGACGATCATGTGATGGATGGTCAGCGGCTCGCTGTCGTCGGCGATGTACAGCCCCGGCGGTTTCTGGTCGCGGACTGAGCCGCGCAGAATGAGCCTGTCGGCACCGTGTCGATAGGCGCGCACGATGTACGCCCGCTCGTGGATCAGTTCATCGGCTGCATCGACGCCATCGGGATGAGGCGTGATCGCATCGAACGCCGGCGTCATGCCGAGGTGGCCTCGGCCATGGCCTCGAGCAGGGTGTTCCAGGCCAGGGTCGCGCACTTGATCCGTACCGGAAACTTGACGACGCCCTGCAGCGCCTCGAGGTCGCCCAGCTTGACCTCGGCGTCGGGGACCCGTTCGCCATCGGGCACGTCTTCTTCGATCGACATCATTCCCTTGAAGCGGCGAACGAGGGCCCGAACCTCGGGGACTGACTTGCCCTTGACGGCCTGGCTCATCATCGAAGCCGAGCTCTGCGAGATCGAACAACCCTGGCCGCCGACCTTCACATCGGTCACGGTGTCGCCCTCGACCTGCAGGTACACGTCGATCTCGTCACCACATAACGGGTTGTGGCCAACCGCATGTGCCGCGGGAGGAGGCAACTCGCCGCGGTTGCGCGGCGTGCGGTAGTGATCGAGGATGATCTCGCGGTACAGGTCGTCGAGGCCCGGCATGATGTGTGGCTCCTCTTCTTCGGGGTCAGAGCCCGAAGATATCGCTGGCGCCGTCGAGCGCATCTGCCAGAGCGTCGACGTCGTCGTGGTCGTTGTACAGGTAGAAGCTGGCCCGTGCCGTCGCATTGACACCGAGCAGGCGCATCAGGGGCTTGGCGCAGTGATGGCCGGCTCGCAGGCAGACGTTGCGTTGATCGAGCACCTGCGACAGATCGTGCGGATGGATGTTGCGGAACCCGAAGCTGAATGTCGCCCCGCGCGCCTCGACATTGGTGGGACCGTGCAGGCAGATGTCGTCGCCGTACCGCTCCTTGAGCGTGGACATCGCGTAGGTGGCGATCTCCATCTCGTGGCGTCGCACGTTGGCCATGCCGAGGTTCTCGAGGAAGTCGATGGCCGCGCCGAGACCGATGGCTTCAACGATTGGCGGCGTGCCTGCTTCGAACTTCGCCGGAAGCTCAGCGGGAGTAAACCCGTCGAGGCGCACGTCGAGAATCATGTTGCCGCCACCGAGGAATGGTGGCATGGCGTCGAGCAG
>JAYTZE010000018.1:0-4596 GCA_043742385.1 Ilumatobacteraceae bacterium | reverse complement strand
GTCCAGAACAGGTCGCAATCGAAGTTGATCCCCATCCACTTGTGTGGATTGGTGCAATAGCTGTCGGCATGTTCCAAACCGGCGTTGACCCAGCGATGCTCCGGCGCAAGCCCGGCGATACCGCACATCGCCCCGTCGACGTGCAACCACATCCCCTCGCGGTGGGCGATCTCGGCGATCTCGACAGTTGGATCGAAGGCCATCGAACTGGTCGTGCCGTGTGCCGAGCAGACCCAGAATGGGACGAGCCCTGCGGCGCGATCGGCGGTGATCATCGCAGCCAGTGCCTGCGGCTGCATCGCGAACGCGTCGTCATGCGGCACCACACGCAGGTGATCCGTGCCGATGCCGGCGATGCGCAGGCCCTTCTCGATGCTGGAGTGCGCCTCGGATGTTGCGTAAGCGACCAGCCGAGCGGTGTCGCCGTCGCGGTTGACAGCGCCGTCGGTGATACGCCAACGGGCGGCGAGAATCGATGCCAGTGTGGCCTCGCTGGCCGAGCCGTGAATCACGCCACCGCCGCCCGCGCTCGTCGACCGAAAACGTTCGGGAAGTCCGAGCAATTCGTGCATCCAGTCGACCATCAAGGTCTCGATTTCGGTGCATGCCGGGCCGGTGACCCAGCTCATTCCCTGCACGCCGAGACCGGCCGTCAGCAGGTCGCCGAGGATTGCGGGATACGACGAGTTGGCGGGGAAGTAGGCGAAAAAGCTGGGATGCTGCCAGTGGGTCAGCCCTGGGACGACGACCCGATCGGTGTCGGCCATGACCGCATCGAATCCATCGGGCGTGGCGGGCGGGTGCTCATCGAGCTGGCTCCGGATGCCGCCCGGCTCGACCTGCGATGTCACCCGCTGTTGCTCGACATTCTCGACATAGTCCGCGATCCAGTCGATCAGCTGATGGCCGTGCTTCTTGAAGTCCTCCGGAGTCACCGGGCAACCGTACCGCTCGACGGTCACGGCGCCGGGCTGCGGGCCGACTCGTGGGTCGCCGGCAAGTGTGGGCGCGATTTCGGCAGGCGGGCTCAACTGGTGGGCGCTACGGGCGCGATTTGGGCAATCCCAGGCATATTTTCGCGCCCGATGACGCTGGAATTGGAGACACACCGAACGAAGCGCGTATGCGCTCACTAGCTGCCGGTCTTGGGTTCTCACTGTGTGCGCGATGGCGCGGTCATGGCACCAACTGGTTGGCAGCGTCGCGGGCCTTGACGCCACGTGCGATTCGCCAGCCGATGAACGCCAGCCCGGCGGCGAGCGCCAGGAACACCAGGTAGGTGTGACCGTCGGCGCGCGCCTTGCTCCCACAATTGGGCCGTTCGACGGTGCCGATGCAGTCGGTGACGTTGTTGTTCGCGGGGATGAGGTCGTTGGTGACCACTGGCTCCGACGTCGTGGGCTGTGCGGTGGATGGGGGTGCCGTGGCGACAGTCTGCACCGAGGGTGCAGTAGCCGTCAGCGCGATTGCCAACACACAGATCCGCCAGAGCGTTGTCACCGGGCCATCGTCGCACCTCGAACCACGTCGTCACACATCACCGCAATATGCGAGGGCCGAGCCGCTTCACCACGTACCATCGAATGCAATGGTGCAGCGCAGTGAAACGGTGTTGGTGGTCGACTTCGGAGCGCAGTACGCGCAACTGATCGCGCGGAGGGTCCGCGAACTCAACGTATACAGCGAGATCGTGCCGCATCGCATCACCGCCGCCGAAGTCGCGGCCGATCCGCCTGCGGCGTTGATCCTGTCTGGCGGTCCGAAGAGCGTGCACATCGACGGGGCTCCGTCGCTCGACTCGGCGATCTACGACCTCGGAATCCCCATCTTCGGCATCTGTTACGGCACGCAATTGATCGCTCAGCAGCTCGGCGGCGAGGTCGGCAGGGGTATGCGTGGCGAGTACGGACGCGCCAAACTGGAAGTGGCCGATGGCCCGACCGCGCTGTTGCACGACCTGCCGTCGACGCACGATGTGTGGATGAGCCACTTCGACGCAGTGACCAGGGTGCCGGAGGGGTTCATTGCGACGGCCTCGACTGCCGACGCGCCGGTCGCGGCCTTGGAGTGTGCGTCCCGGAAGATCTGGGGTGTGCAATTCCATCCCGAGGTTGCCCATTCGCCTCACGGCATGGTCGTGCTGCAGCGCTTCCTTCACGATCTGGCCGGGTGTGTCCCCACATGGACCATGGACTCGATCATCGACACCCAGGTCGCCGCAGTTCGGGCCCAGGTGGGCGAGGCGCGGGCGATCTGCGGGTTGAGCGGCGGAGTCGACTCGGCCGTCGCCGCGGCTGTGGTGCACAAGGCGATCGGCCACCAGCTCACTTGCGTGTATGTCGACACCGGGCTGATGCGCCGTGGTGAGAGCGACCAGATCGTCGAAACCTTCCGCCGCAATCAGGGCATCGAATTGATTCACGTCGACGCCGGCGACCGGTTCTTCGATCGGCTGGCCGGCGTGACCGAACCGGAGGCCAAGCGAAAGGCGATCGGCGAGGTGTTCGTGCGGGTCTTCGAGGAGAACACCGGTGGGCTCACCGACGCGGAGTACCTGGTACAAGGCACGCTGTATCCCGACGTGGTCGAAAGCGGCGGCAGCGACGGCACCGCAGCGGTGATCAAGAGTCATCACAACGTCGGTGGATTGCCCGATGACATGACCCTCAAGTTGGTCGAGCCACTCCGCACGCTGTTCAAGGACGAGGTCCGCCGACTTGGCCACGAACTCGGCTTGCCCGACGAGATCGTCTGGCGGCAGCCGTTCCCCGGCCCGGGCCTTGGCGTACGGATCATCGGCGAGGTCACGCCCGAACGCGTCGCGATTCTGCAGCACGCCGACGCGATCGTGCGCGACGAGATCCACCGTGCCGGGCTCGAGCGCGAATTGTGGCAAGCCTTCGCGGTGCTGGCCGACATCCGCTCCGTCGGGGTGATGGGCGACGAGCGCACCTATGGCCACCCGATCATCATCAGGGCCGTGACCAGCGACGATGCAATGACCGCCGACTGGGCACGACTGCCGTACGACCTGTTGGAAACGATGTCGAACCGCATCATCAACGAGGTCAGCGGGATCAACCGGGTTGCGTACGACATCACCTCGAAGCCGCCAGGGACCATTGAATGGGAATAGTGGGACCATTGAATGAGTGGCCGCAGATCTAGGGGCGCTTCGACATCCGTTCGTAATAATTGGTAGGCTGACGATCTCATGCGGTCTAGGGGCATCCTTCTTCATCGATCCGTCGCGGCCGTCATTGCGGTCTGCAGCCTGTTGGCATCAGCGACGGTCGCCAGCGCGGCCTCCGTCGGCAGCCAGAAGCAGAAGATCGACCAGCTGGCCGATCAACTCGACAACCTCGAAAACCGCCTCGGCAACCTCGACGAGGAGTACGGCGCAGCCCAGGATCGCAAGGCCGAGCTCGATCAGGAGATCGCCGACTCGCAAGCGCGTGTCGCCCAGCAAGAGGCTCGACTCGGCGAGCTTGCAGGCGTACTCGGCGACATTGCCGTCGACAAGTACGTCAGCGGCAGCGCCCTCGAACTCAGCCCGCTCTTCTCCAACGCGAAGGCGTATAGCGAGGCAGAGCAGAAAGACGCGCTCAGCCGGTTGGCACTCGACAGCGGCTCGGGCAGCACCGACGAAATGCTGGCGCTGGCTGAGGATCTCGCCAAAGAGCAGGCCTCGCTCAGCGACAAGCAGCAGCAGGTCGCCGACCTCGTCGCCTCGCTCGATTCCAAGCTCGCCGAAGCCCAGACATTGCAGGGCGAGTTCGAACAGAAGCTTGCCTCGGCCCAGGCCGAGCTTGGCGATCTGATCGAGCAGGAGCGCGAACGTCGTGCCGAGGCAGCGGCAACTGCCGAAATCGATAGGCAGAAACAGGCCGCGGCGTCGGCGGCGGCGGCAAGTTCGAACGCTGCTGCGGCGGCGTCGCCTCGTGGCGGCGGTACCGGCGGATCGTCGGTGTCCACAGCACCGGCGGCCGACACCGGTGGCGGCGGCGATACGGGTGTCGGTAACGGTGGAGGCAGCTCGGCACCGCCGGTTTCGGGGATGGCAGGGATCGCCGTCAGCGCTGCAATGGGTCAGCTCGGTGTGCCGTATCGGTTCGGAGCCGAATCACCCAACGTCGCATTCGACTGCTCGGGTCTGACCAAGTTCGCGTGGGGCCAGGCCGGCGTGTACCTGCCCCACCAATCGGGCGCTCAGTACGGATCCATCCCGCATGTCTCGCAGAGCGAGATTCAGCCGGGCGACCTGATCTTTTACAAGTCACCGATCGGCCACGTCGCTATGTACATCGGGGGTGGCTCGCTGATTCATGCCCCGCGCAGCGGTGATGTCGTCAAGGTGGCTGCGGTCAACTGGGCCAAGGTCGTCGGAATCGGCCGACCGGGATAACCACCGTTACGGTGTCGGCCTGTGCAGGGTATCGATACTGATCGAGTCAGTTCGTGGCTCGATGCGAACATCGCCGGTGCCAGTTCGCCATTCGAGTTTGCGCTGATTGCGGGTGGTCGCTCCAACCTGACGTATGCGGTCACCGACAGCAACGGTCACCGATACGTGCTGCGCCGTCCTCCGCTCGCCCG
>JAYTZE010000017.1:0-4598 GCA_043742385.1 Ilumatobacteraceae bacterium | reverse complement strand
TCTTCAACGCTGACCAGGTGTTCGATGACCAGCTCGCTGCTCTCAAGACCGACTCCCGGAAGTTTGGAACGGTGGGGAAGGAGATGGATTTCGCGCTGCTGCTCGACGGTCTCATGGCCGAGCGGGAGCAGGGCATCACGATTGACGTCGCTTATCGTTATTTCGGGACGACGCGCCGACGCTTTATCGTCGCTGACGCGCCGGGCCACGCGCAGTACACGCGCAACATGGTCACTGGTGCATCGACCGCCGATGTCGCCATCGTGCTGGTCGATGCTCGCTACGGTGTGCTCGAACAGACCCGCCGCCACGCGTTCATCGCCTCGCTGCTCGGCGTCAAGACTCTTGCGCTGGCCGTCAACAAAATGGACCTGGTCGAGTGGGACGAGGGCGAGTTCGACTCTGTGGTCAAGGATCTCGCCGGGTATGTCGAGGCCTTGCCCACTCCCGTACCGGTCGTCGCCTTTCCGATCAGTGCGTTGCACGGCGACAACGTCGTGACCTTGTCGGATCGCTCGCCGTGGTACGCGGGCCCTTCGTTGCTCGAATGGCTCGAGACCTTCGACGCGTCCGGTCTTGCGGCGACACCGGCGCGGCTCGACGTGCAGCGCGTCATCCGTCCGCAGGGTTCCGATTTCCGTGGCTTCGCCGGCAGGTTGGCGGGCGGCGGCTTGAGCATTGGCGACCCCATCACCGTACTTCCGAGCGGCCGTACCAGCACCGTGTCGAGCATCCAGCGCTTCGGTCGCGAGATCCCTGTCGCAGAAGCGGGTCAAGCCATCACGGTGTCGTTGGCCGACAAGGTCGATGTCGCTCGTGGCGATGTCTTGGTGGTCGGTGTAGCCCTGTCGACTGAACTGGTGTCCGGCCACGTGTGCTGGATGATCGATCAGCCGCTACGCGAGGGCTCGCGGTACTGGTTCAAGCACGGCACTCGGGTGGGTCGTGCCGTGGTTGATGCCGTCGAGTACCGTCACGACCTCCACACGCTCGAGCCGGTCGCAGCCGACCAGATCGAGCTCAACGATCTGGCGATGGTGCGTTTGTCGCTCAGTGAGTCGATCGTGGCCTCGCCATACGAAGTCAGTCGCGAGGGCGGCCGCCTGATCCTGGTCGACGAAGCAACCAACACGACCGCCGGCGCCATGATGATTACGGTCGCTGCATGATCTCATTGGTCGGCGCCGGGCCGGGTGACCCCGAGCTGCTGACCATTCGCGGCTTGCGCAGGCTGCAGGACGCCGACGTGGTCGTGCATGACGCACTGGTCGGCACCGGTGTGCTCGCGCTCGCCCGACCCGATGCCGAGCTCGTCGATGTCGGCAAACGGCCCGGCGCGCCCGTGCCGCAGGAATTGATCAACGAGTTGCTGATTCAGCTGGGAAGAAGCGGACGCAACATCGTGCGACTGAAGGGCGGCGATCCGTTCGTCTTCGGTCGTGGTGGCGAGGAAGCGCTCGCCCTGGCAAGTGCTGGCCTCGACTTCGAAGTCGTGCCGGGCGTTTCGTCGGTCATTGCCGCGCCGGCGGCAGCAGGCATCCCCGTGACCCACCGCGGCGTCAGCGCGATGTTCACTGTGGTCACGGGCCACCGCCAGCGTGGTGAGACCGCCGTCAACTGGCGTGCACTGGCCGAAGCCGGCGGCACGATTGTCGTTTTGATGGGTGTTGCCCAGCGCGGCACGATCGCCGCAGCTCTGATTGCGGGCGGCCTGCCGGCCGACACGCCTGTTGCCGCGATCCGTCACGCCACGTCGAGTCAACAACATGTCGTGCGGTGCGACTTGTCCGAACTGGCCGACGCCGCTGTCGAATCACCTGCGACGATCGTCATCGGCGCGGTCGCCGCATTCGACCTCACTGGCGAATTCATCCGGGGGCTCGCGGTCGCCGACACGTAGGCTGGCGGGCCATGCTGCACCTGTACGACACCGCCAACCGAGAGGTACGCGAGCTCGCCTTGCGTGAGCCCGGAACGGTCAGCATCTACCTGTGCGGTCCGACGGTCTACGGGCCTCCGCACCTCGGCCACGGCCGGGCGACGCTGGTCTACGACGTGCTGCGCCGCTATCTCGAGTGGACGGGGCTGCACGTTCGCCTGGTCAGCAACATCACCGACATCGACGATGCCATCATCAATCGCGCTAACAACGAGAACCGGCCGTGGAAAGACATCACCACCAAGTGCGAGTCGGTGTGGTTCGAGGCGATGGACAAGTTGGGTGTGCAGCGGCCCACCGACGTGCCGCACGCCACCGAGTACGTCGAGCAGATGGTGGCCATGATCGGCGAGCTGGTCGAAATCGGCCGTGGTTACACGACCGACGACGGCGTGTACCTCAACGTCGAGTCGGTCGAGGACTACGGCCTGCTCGTCAATCAACGCCTCTCCGACATGATCGAAGGTGGCGGTGATCGCGAGGTGTTCGGCGCCGAGAACAAGCGTCACCCAGCAGATTTCGTGCTGTGGAAGCTGGCCAAGCCCGGCGAACCATCGTGGCCGTCTCCATGGGGTGACGGCAGGCCCGGCTGGCACAGCGAGTGTGTGGTGATGAGCCTCGACATTCTCGGCGAAGGCTTCGATCTGCACTGCGGCGGGATGGATCTCAAGTTCCCCCACCACGAGAACGAGCGGGCCCAGGCCGTCGCGCTCGGCAAGCGATTCGCCAACCATTGGATGCACAACGGCTTCGTGGTCGACGCCGAGGGCGAGAAGATGTCGAAGAGCCTCGGCAATGTCGCCAACTTGCTCGACCTCATGCAGCACTACGACCCTCGGGCCTATCGCATGCTGCTGCTGCAGTCGCACTATCGCGGCCCGGTGTCGGTCGGCCAGGACAACATCGATGCGTCGGTCAATGCACTCGCAGGTCTCGACTCGTTCGCCTCGCGCACTGCTGGCCTCGCAGTCGCCGATGCTGATGCCGACGTGTTGACCCGATTCCGCGAGCGCATGGACGACGATCTCGACACGCCTGGAGCGACGGCGCTGTTGTTCGACACCGTTCGTCGGGCCAATGCAGCACTCGATGCCGCCGATCCTGTAGCGGCTGCCCTCGTGGCCGCGGTGCACGAGATCTGCACTGCGTTCGGTTTGGTGCTCAAGAAGCCTGTAGTGGTACCTGACGAGGAGGCCGCACTGGTTGTACAGCTGGATGCCGCCCGGAAGAACAAGGATTTTGCGGCTGCCGACGCCATCCGTGCCGCGTTGCAGGCGGCGGGCTGGACGGTCGAATCAACCTCCGCTGGCACGATCGTTCGCCGCTGACGGCAATCGCTCACCGGCCGCCTCAACGTTCGCAAGCGCGAATGTGCCATCCAGGGCGTATTTTCGAGCCCGCAGGCGAGGGTCAGCCGTTGGATGACATCGAGGGCACGGCCGGCATGTCGACGTCGGTGCTGATCTGCATCGCCGTTTCGATGAAGGCTTCGGCAGCGCGTGACTGCAGTCGGTTGCGATGCCAGATGATCCCGATCTGCCGGTCGAGGTTCGCGTTCAGCCCGCGAATCGCGACCTGTGCATCGGGGATGGATCGTTCGACAGTGAGCAGTGGCACGATGGCGACGCCGAGGCCAATGGCCACGAGTCGCTGGGTGGTGAGGTTGTCGTCGCTGCGGAAGACGATGTCGGGCTCAGCGCCGACTCGTTCGAGTGCGCGGGCGACGCGCGTCGCACATGGGTCGCCGGCCGGCATCGAGATCATTCGCACCCCGGCGAGTTCGGCGAGGTCGATGGTGTCGTTTTGTGCCAAGGGATGGTCGGGCGCCGTGATCAGCACATCGGGGTCTCGGATCAATTCGACCATCGCGTACGCGTCGTCGAGCGTGGCGACGTCGGCGAATGCCAGATCCGCCTGCCCGGTACGAATGAGACCCTCGACATTGGTGATCATCGGTTCGTTGCGAAGTTCGACGTTGATGTCTGGCCAACCGGTGCGGAAGAGGGCCAGCGTCGGCGGCAGCAGGCGGTTGCTCGCCGACTGAAAGGTTCCGACCCGCAAGACGCCGGCATCTCCCGCAGCCATCGCATCGAGATCGGCCTTCGCTGCGGCGAGACGAGAGATGATGTGACCGGCGTGCTCGAGCAGGACCTTGCCGGCCTCGGTGAGCGATACCGACCGTGGACCGCCAGGGCGATCCACCAGCCGATGTCCGACAGCCTTTTCGAGGGTCGAGATCTGCTGTGAGATGGCGCTTTGGGCATAGCCGAGTCGAGTCGCAGCCTGCGAGAACGAACCCGTCTGGGCGACGGCCTCGAGAGCCATCAAATGTCGAACTTCGACGCCAGCCGGTAAATCGAATTCAGAGATTGATTTCTTCATTTATATCTATTTCCCTTATTGATCGCAACGGACGATACTAATGTACAACTTCGATTCAAGGAGATGATTCATCATGGCAGGTTTGATTCTGCTCGCACTACTCATCGGCTCGGTGCTGGCGCCGCGCTTCGGCGTCGATTCCCGCCCCGAGTTCACTGGCCGCCCCGACTGGCGCAACCGCGCCGCATGAATCCCGCACGCCACCGCGGCCCACCCACCTCGATATAGCCACCCCGATGCCGGTATTGCTGCCAACCGGAGTCTGATCCGATAAAAC
>JAYTZE010000016.1:0-9012 GCA_043742385.1 Ilumatobacteraceae bacterium | reverse complement strand
CCGGGTTGCCGTCCTCGTCGTACTGCATCCACTCCAGTAACGCCTGGGCGACGCCCTGACCAATACCTCCGTGTATCTGGCCGTCGACGATCAGCGGGTTCAGCAACGTTCCAGCATCGTCGACCGCGACGACCCGTTGCACCGTGACCTTGCCGGTCTCGGTGTCGACATCGACCACGGCGAGGTGCGCGCCGAACGGGAAGGTCGGTTGTGCAGCCTTGAAGTCGCTGAGGCCGGCCAATGGCTCGCCGTCAGATGCCGCAACCTGTGCCCAGCTCACGGAGGGCTGCGCTGAGCCGGCCACGTGAAACAGGCCGGCATCCGCATCGAGTACGACGTCTTCGACGGCGGCCTCCAACAGGTTGGCGGCGCGTTCGCGCGCAGCGTCGGCGAGCTTGGCGGCGGCAATCACCAATGACGAGCCGGCAACCTGCACCGATCGTGAACCAACTGTCAAGCCACCTGACGGCACCTCGTCCGTGTCGCCGTGCACGACGTCGACGGCTTCCATCGGCACGCCGAGCCGGTCGGCGATGATCATCTTCCAGGTGGTGACATGCCCTTGGCCGTAGGGCGTTGCGCCGGTGAGCACTCGTACACGGCCATCTTCCAACAGATGCACTGCGCCGTATTCTGTGGGAGCGGCAGCAGATGTGATCTCGACGTAGACGGCGAGGCCGATGCCGGTCTGTACCGTTGCGCCACTCGCGCGCTGTGCTGTCTGCGCGGCGCGCAGGGCCGGGTAGTCGGCGGCATCGAGCACGCGGCGCATGGCCTCGGCATAGTCGCCGACGTCGTAGACGGTGCCGATGCCGGTGGTGTAGGGCTCCATGAACTTGGGGATGAAGTTGCGAACGCGGACCTCGGCCGGATCCATTCCGATTTCCGCGGCGTAGTAGTCGACCGCCCGCTCGATCGCCAGCGCCGCCTCGGGGCGACCGGCACCGCGGTACGCGGTGACCGAGATCTTGTTGGTGGCGACCGAGACACCGTGGAACGAGCAATTTGGAATGTCGTACACCCCGGGGGCCATTCGCTGGGTCATCATCGGCAGGTACGCACCCATCAGTGGATACGCGCCGGCATCTTGAACAACGTCGAGGTGATATGCCGTGATGCGACCGTCGCGCGTGCCGCCGATCTTGACGTCGATCCGTTGGCCACGACCCTGCGGCATGGCCTGCATCGCTTCCGTACGGGTCTCGGTGTACCGCACCGGCACCCCGACACGCTTCGACAACCATCCAAGCGTCAGTTCCTCGCCGATCGTTCGCGACTTCACTCCGAAGCCACCGCCGACATCGGGCACGACCGCGCGGACCCGATCGGTCGGCAGGTCGTACAACTTGGCGAGTATGTCTCGGGTCGGGTGCGCTCCCTGGCACGCCGAGTAATGCACAAGTCGATCACCGTCGGCGTCGGTTTCCCAGTACGCCAATCCGCTGCGCGGTTCGATTGGCGATCCGTTGATCCTCTGGTTGACGACGCGCAGGTCGAGCACCACCTCACACTCGGTGAAATCGGCCTGGTGCTCCGACGTGAATGTTGCGTAGGTGTTGGTGCCGATCTCGGGATGGACGATCGTCTGATCACTCAACGCATCGTCGAGTTCGACAACGGCGGTCAGGGGCTCGATATCGACGTGCACCATCGCCCCGGCGTCGACAGCGGTGTGCCGGTCGATTGCCACGACCGCGACCACCGGTTCGCCGACAAAACGCACCGTTGCCTTGGCGATCAAAGGCCGCTCGCTTCCGGTCTTCAGGATCGGTTGTACGTGGGGAAAGGGTGGCAGGTCGAGGTCGTCTCCCGTAAAGACACCAAGTACTCCAGGCACCTTCTTGGCGTCGTCGACGTCGTACGACAGGATCCGTCCGTGCGCGTACTCACTGCGCACGAAATGCACCCACGCCGCGTCGACAGGCACGTCTTCGACGTAGGTTCCGCCGACCGTCAGCATGCGGGGGTCTTCAACTCGTTGCACCCGATTACCGAGAATGCTGCCCATATCGGCGGAACCTAGCTTGTGCCGAGCTGGTGCTCGGTATTGATGTCCCGATGGATGGAACCGTCGCCATGATACCGATTTCGTTATGGTGCCCACGTGCGCACGAGGGTGGCGATAGTCGGGGGCGGCCCAGCAGGAATGCTGTTGTCGCATCTCCTTTGGAAAGCACAGATCGACAACGTCGTGGTCGAGCAGCGATCGCGCGAATACGTCGAGGCCCGCATCCGCGCCGGCGTGATCGAGCAGGGGACCAGCGACCTGCTGCGTTCATTGGGTCTCGGATCGCGAATGGACCGCGAAGGCTTCGTGCACGAAGGAGTCACGATCTCCAACGCGCGATCACCGTTTCGCATCGACTTCATGGCGCTGGTCAAACGAGCGGTCATGGTCTATGGACAAACGGAGATACAGAAGGATCTCTACGACTCGGGTGTCGGCGCCGGCTGGCCAATCATCTTCGAGGCCGAGGACGTGCAACTCCACGACGTGACTGGCGATTCGCCGTCGCTGAGCTACACGGTTCGCGGCGAAGCCGCGACCGTCAAAGCCGACTACATCGCCGGATGCGACGGATTCCACGGTGTCACCCGGCACGCCATTCCTGCTGATGTGAGGCGCGAATACGAGCGCCTCTATCCGTTCGGTTGGATGGGTGTGCTCTCGGAAACGCCACCGGTCAGCCACGAATTGATCTATGCGCGCCACGAGCGTGGGTTCGCGCTGTGCTCGATGCGCAACCCGATGCTGTCGCGGTACTACATCCAATGCGCTGCCGACACCGATGCTGCGTCGTGGACCGACGATCAGTTCTGGGACGAGTTGCGGCGCCGGATCCCTGAGGACGCCGCGACGACGCTCGTGACAGGTCCTTCGATCGAGAAGTCGGTCACTCCCCTGCGCAGCTACGTCGCCGAGCCGATGCAATGGGGAAGGCTCTTTCTGGCCGGCGATGCCGCGCACATCGTGCCACCGACCGGCGCCAAAGGATTGAACCTCGCGTTCTCCGACGTCTACTACCTCACCGAGGCACTCGTCGATCGGTACTCGAATGGTTCGACGGCCGCGCTCGACGGTTACGGCGCGAAGGCGTTGCGACGGGTGTGGAAAGCGGTTCGATTCTCGTGGTGGATGACCACCATGCTGCATACGTTCCAAGATGCCGGCGAGTTCGAGCACCGAATGCAGGAGGCAGAACTCGACTACCTCGCCGGTTCCGTTGCCGCACAAACAGCGATGGCCGAGAACTACACCGGTCTGCAATTCTAGATCAAGAGATGGCGGGCTCAGCCGGCGGGGACATTTCGGCTGCGGTCTGACGCTTGCCGGCCATTGCCCCCAGGAACCCGCCGAGCACCAGACCCATCAACGGCAGGATCGTGACGACCACGCTGTTCAACGGCACCACACCGAACAGCACGAGGTCCAGTGCCACGAACAGCATGAACAGCAGGCCGAGCACGGCTACTGCGATCATCCGTCCGACCTTCATTGCGACCTCCCCCTGAACAGCGGTCGCAGCGTTGCCGCTGCGCCGGCGCCGGTCACCACCGTGCCGGCGAGACTGATCGCCGCCGCCGGTGAGTCGAACGGACCGCCCTTGATCTGCACATTTACATAGCCGCTGCACGAACCGCTCTCGTCAACATGTGACCCGACAACGCGAAACTCGACACCAGCGGGAACCAGCGATTGCAGCTCGTAGTCCTTCACACCCGCATTGGCCGTGGCATCGCTCTCGCCGTCCCATGAGTCGATCCGCGCCTCGCCGAACGGCGGCGGCAGGTCGACTGCGATCGTTCCTGAGTACACACCGGGCGGTGCAGCGACCGAACCTTGCCAGTCGACAACGTCCTCGCGTAAAATCTCAACGACTTCGTCACCGATGCTCTCCGCGTCGACGGTGAGGCCGTCTCCGCGAAAGATTCCCGACCCTTGGCATCCGTTGTCGCTCTCCAGATGTGCTGCCGCCTTACCGCTCGAGGCGACGAGCACCAAGCCCACCGCCGCAACCGGCGTCAACAATCGCGCCCACTTCATTGCCTCTCCCTTCGCCCGCTCGCGTGTCAAGACATCATGAGGCTCGCAACCCCCGAGGGCAAGACCGAATCGAGCCGCCCCTGGTCGACCCGACTACCGTGCAATTCGATGGGCGACTACGACGAGGGCATGCGAATTCGCGGCGAGGTGCTCGGCCGCGAGCACGTCGAACGGTCGACGGCCAACGCCACCGATGTCGACCGGGCGTTCCTGGACTGGATCACCACCAACGTGTGGGGCGACCTGTGGGCCGACCCAACGCTCGATCGCAAGACACGCAGCATGATCACCGTTGCCATCCTCGCCGCGCTGGGCCGTGAGGAGTTGGCGCTACACCTTCGGGCGTCGGTCACCACAGGTGTCAGCGACGCCGAGTTGGCCCAAGTGTTGCAGCACGTCGCCATCTATGCCGGCGTCCCGGCCGCCAATCATGCCTTCCAAACAGCGCGCACGGCGCGGCCGTCGTGACTCACACGTTCGCGCCGCGCGCTCACCTGGACCATCCTCCGTTCCTCTACTCCGACTACCGATCAACGGTGAAGCGGGCGCCGTCGCACGACCTCCTCGCCATCGTGCAAACCTTGACCGAAACCACGGGTCCGGGTCCGGCGTGGACGGATCTCAGCGTCGACGATGCGGACCTTACGACCAATGCAGGAACGGGCGGCGAGGCTATCGGCCAGCGCAGCATCATCACTGGCCGCGTGCTCGACGAGACCGGCGACCCCCTTCCCGACACGTTGGTAGAGATCTGGCAAGCCAACGCGTGCGGCCGCTACATGCACTGGCGGGAAACGGCGTTTCCGGCGCCGCTCGACCCCAACTTCTTGGGTGTCGGCCAGGCCCGAACCGATGCCGACGGCCAGTATCGCTTCCTCACGATCAAGCCAGGCCCGTATCCGTGGAGCAACCACCCCAATGCCTGGCGACCGGCGCACATTCACTTCTCGCTGATGGGGCCGTCGATCGCCACCCGACTGGTCACGCAGATGTACTTCCCCGACGATCCGTTGTTCGATCTCGACCCGATCTTCCAGTCGGTGCCCGAGCACAGTCGAGATCGGCTGATCGCCCGCTACGACCACTTCGTGACCATCGAGAACTGGGCGCTCGGCTACCGATGGGACATCGTGCTGCGTGGCCCCGGAGCCACACCATGAACGATGCCGGTCATGGCCAAACTCCGTCACAGACGGTCGGCCCCTATTTCACCATGCGACTGTCGGGCGAGGGCGACAACGTGCTGACGGCGCCGGAGACTCGCGGCGAACGGATTCGTATCGAGGGCCACGTGTTCGATGGCGATCGCAAGCACATCGAAGATGCGCTGATCGAGTTGTGGCAGGCCGACAGCGCCGGCCGCTACCACCATCCGGGTGACGATCGTGACGACCTGCCGCTCGACCCGGCCTTCAGTGGGTTCGGCCGATGCGTCAGCGATTTCCAGACGGGTGCGTACTCCTTTCTGACGATCAAGCCCGGCCCAGTCCCCCATCCCGGCGGCGGCATGCAGGCACCGCACATCAGCGTGACCATCCAGGCCAGGGGCATGCTGAACCCCACGTTCACTCGCGTGTACTTCGACGACGAGGCAGCGGCAAACGCCATCGATCCTGTGCTGCAGACCGTGCCGGCTGATCGGCGCGAAACGCTGATTGCTCAACGGATCGAGCCCGCCGACTCGTCGGTACCGACATACCGATTCGACATCCGCTACCAAGGCGACGACGAAACCGCCTTCTTCGACGTCTGAGCACATGACCCTCTACCCCGGATTCTCCACTGATCGAATGGACGCAATCTTCGCGTTGAAGTCGCGAGTCGCAGCGATGACCGCAGTCGAGTCTGCGGTCGCATCGGCACAGGGTGCGGCTGGCGACATCCCGACGGAAGCGGCCGCTGCCATCGTCACCGCCTGCGGCTCGCCGGTTGGGGTCGAGGTTCTGTCGGACGGATGGCAGGTCGGCACACCCGTGCTCGGGCTGCTCGACACCTTGCGATCTCGACTTCCTGAAACTGCTCGCGAGTTCTTGCACCACGGGCTGACGACGCAAGACGTGGTCGACACAGCCACGATGCTGCTCGCGGCCGACGCAATGCAGCACCTCAGTGATCTGTCGGCCGACGCGGCTGCGTCTCTGCGAGGCATCATCCAGCGCTCGGGGTCCGTCGCGACCCAGGCCCGCTCGTTCCTGCAGCCCGCCGACGTGACGACGGTCGGGTTTCGAACCGCGAGATGGTTGGATCAACTCGACGGTGCGCGTCGCCGGGCCTCATCAGTGGAGACACCGGTACAGCTCGGAGGCCTGATCGGCGATCGCATGGGCATCGCCGACGATGTAGTCCAAGCGATCGCCGAGCAAGTCGGACTACACCACCGGATGCCATGGCACACAGACCGGGCTCCTGTCATCACGCTCGCCACCATCGTCGTCGACCTCGCTCGATGGGCGGGAAAGCTCGGCGGTGATATCGCCCAACTGGTGCAGCTCGGCGAGATCACCACGCGCGCCGGACGATCGTCGGCAGCGGCAGGCAAGCGAAACCCGATCGACGCGATGCGGGCGATGGCTGCGAGCGAGGTGTGTCTCGGAATCGCCACGGTCATCACCCACGCCAAGCCGCACGAACTCGAACGCGGTCTCGGCAGCTGGCATGCCGAATGGTTCGCCCTTCCGCTCGTGTTCCAGTCCGCTGGCGCGGCCATGGAGGCAATCGCCGCTGCACTCGCTTCGCTCGACGTCGAGCCGTCGGCGTTGGTGGTAGCCGACGACCGGCGCGCCGCCGCAGATGCCTACGTCACCTCAGTTCTGGAGCAGTCACCATGACCTCATTTGCCACAAGCCGGCGCGGCACACGAATCGCGTACGCCACCGCCGGTCGACCGTGGCGACCATCGCTGGTGTTCACCCATTCGCTGGGCAGCGACCACCACATGTGGCAGCGCCAGGTGCAGGCATTGAAGCACCAGTACTACATCGTTTCGATCGACAACATCGGCCACGGTGAAAGCGACGTTCCGACGGGCGACTACTCCATCGCTGATATGGCCGACGCTGTGCTGGCCGTTGCCGACGCAGAGGAGATCGAACGATTTCACTATTGCGGGCTCTCGGTCGGAGGAATCACTGGACAGTGGCTCGGAGCGAATCATTCCGACCGAGTCAGGTCGCTCACTCTCAGCAACACCGCAGCCAAGATTGGCGCGCCCGAACTGTGGGCCGAGCGGATGCACATCGCGACAACACAGGGAATGAGTGCACTCGTCGACGGTGTCATCGCCCGATGGTTCTCTGCCGACTTTGCCGACCGCGACCCGCAATGCTTTGCCGCTGCTCGGGCCACACTGCTGGCAACCGACCCCAATGGATACGCAGGCGTGTGCGCCGCGCTCCGCGATGGCGACCTGCGCGACGTGGTTGGTTCGATCACGCTTCCGACTCTCGTGATCGGTGGCATCGCAGATCAGGCAACGCCCATCGAGCAGGCTCACTGGCTGCACGAGCAAATCGCCGGAAGCCGGCTGGTCGAGCTGCAGGCCGCCCACCTCAGCAACCTCGACCGCGACGCCGAGTTCACCGCCGCACTCGACCAATTCCTGGGCGAGACAACTGTCTAGAAGCTGCCTTCGGCGAGACGATCGATCCCCTGGGTCAGGATCAGGTCCTCGTGCAACTCCATCCACACGTCGTGGTACGAGCCACACATCACGCCGGTGAACATGCGCTGGTCGCCGTTCTCCAGCGCGGTGCGGCTGCCAGCGAGACGTGCCGCGTAGCCTTCGTACCGCTTGGCGACCTCGGCGAATGCATGGCAAATCGGCTGGGCTTCGTCGTCGAGCACACCGAGGCGCTTGATGCACTCCTGATCGTATGCCTCGTTGGAGTGATCGTTGGGCTCACCGTCGCGTAGTTGCCAATCTGCGCACAGGGCCTTGAAGGCCTCGTTCATCCCGAGGAAGCGGTGATACTTCTCGGCCAGGCCTTCGCGGAAGCCCGGCCGGCTGACGTCTTCCTCCAACGCGATCACATACGCCTCGCGGCCGTCAGGCGTGAGCTGCCAGAGCCCGCGAGCCTCGCGGAAGTTGGTATGCCCGTCTTCCTGCATCGCCTGCAGATGAGACAGCACCTCTTCTTCCGGAAGGCCTGCCAACTCGACGATGTTCTCGACCTTGACGAATCCCTTGATCCGCAGCGCGTGATGAACCCTGAAGCGAGGATGGGAGTCATGTGCCATTTGTCTCACAATACTCGCGCTCTACAGTGCGCACATGAGTCCGACCGACCCTCCGTTCCGAGCCGACCACGTCGGCAGCCTGCTGCGCCCCAAGGCGGTGCTTGACGCCCGCGAGCAACACGCCGAGGGCATGATCAGCGCAGCCCAGAAGCGCGCCGTCGAGGACGAGGCCATCGCCGACGCGGTTCGGAAGGTCGAGTCCGTCGGCATGCGCAGCATCACCGATGGCGAGTTCCGGCGCACATGGTTCCACCTCGACTTCCTCGAGCAACTCGCCGGGGTCGAGGTCAGTGGCGCCATCGCAGCCAGCTCCGACGCGGCAGAAACCGTCCATTTCACGCCACCACGTCTTGCCGTGACCGGACCACTGCGACACGAGCGCGACATCCAGGTCGACGACTTCACCTACCTCGCCAGTGTGACGACGCAGATGCCGAAGGTGTCGATTCCGTCACCGACGATGGTCCACTTTCGTGGTGGTCGAGCCGCCATCGACATCGAGTCATACCCCGATCTCGACGTCTTCTTCGCCGATCTGGCCCAGTGCTATCGCGACGAGATCGCAGCGCTGTACGGGGCCGGCTGTCGTTACATCCAGCTCGACGACACCAACCTCGCCTACTTGTGTGATCCGAAGATGCGCGCAGGCGCGGTCGAGCGGGGTGACGATCCCAACGAGCTGCCACGGACGTACGCGGCACTGATCAACGATGCAGTGGGCGATCGGCCCG
>JAYTZE010000015.1:0-2269 GCA_043742385.1 Ilumatobacteraceae bacterium | reverse complement strand
GACGCGATCGGGATTCTGCCGACGAGGTGCGGCGCCAGCCAGGCCATGACTCGCAGATCCTTGCGGACCAATCGAGCGACACTCGGTCGCTGCACTTTGACGACGACCTGTTCCCCGCTGCGCAGCGTTGCCGCATGCACCTGGGCGATCGAGGCCGCAGCGAGGGGCGTGCGGTCAAACGCTGCGAAGATGCTCTCGAGCGGCACCCCGAGGTCCTCCTCTACCACCTTGCGGACGGCATCGAATGGCTCCGCGGGCACCTGATCACGGCATTGCTTGAATTCCTTGACCAGCTCTGCTGGAAACAATCCCTCGCCGCTGGAGATGATCTGGCCGAGCTTGATGTAGGTCGGTCCGAGCCACTCCGCAGCGCGGCGAAGGCGTCCGGAGATGTCGCTGCGGCTCGCCTCCGTTGTGGCGTAGCTGTGCCGTTTCTTGCGCAGCCACCAGGGCCCGATCGCACCAACCAGGCGGCTGGCAACGGTGATCACACGCAGGCCGGGAGGCAAGCGTCGCGGCCGAGTGAGCGCTGGTACGCCGGCCTTGGCGGCCTGGCGAAGCAAGCCGGCGACGGGATACCACTGCAGAGCGTCGCGATCGAGCACCCATGGCCCGTCAACTCTGAACGCGCCCCACTCCATGTCGTCGGCGATCGTCACCATTGCATGATCGCAGCATCTGCGGCAGTTGTGCTCGCCTAGCCCGAAACTTTGGTCACAGGAACCGATGTACGATCCGCCAACTGCACACGTCTGGGGGGACGAATGAGCGATCGCTATTACGTCACTGATACTGCTCTGTCCGAACGGTTCCCGATCTACACTCGGGCCAACGTCGGCGAGGTGTTCCCGGATCCGGTGACGCCGCTCACGAGTGATACGGCGCTGTACCTGGCCGAGCTCGGTTGGCGCGACGCCTGGGCACGAATGGGTGCCTTCGATCTCGACGAGTTTCCGCCCGACGACTACTGCCAACTCGGCGTGCTCGGCGGTTACTGCTATCTCAACGCTTCGCTGATTCGGCTGTTCGGCGAGCGCGCGCCAGGCCTGTCATGGCAGATGATGGACGAACAGTTTTTCGGCGCCCAACCAGGAATCCCACCATACGAAGAGATGCCGGGGGACGTGCGTCCCGACATGACCGAGAAGATCGGGGCGACCTTCGCGTGGGTGTTCGCCCAGCAGAGGCTCGATGACCTCACTGAGCTCACCGACGATCGAGCCGAGACCAAGGCATTGCGTGTCACCCGACCCGATCTGTCGACGTTGAGTGATGAACAGTTGTGGGAACGGTTCCAGGCGATGCTTCCGCTGCATCGCAAGATGTTCGCCCACCATCTGTTCACCACCTACATGGCCACCGTACCGGTGGGCGTGATCACTGCGGTAGCGACTGCAATCGGTCGGCCGGATCTGATCATGCCGATCCTTTCCGGCATCGGGGATGTCGATTCGGCGGCGCCGAGCCATGCCATGTGGGCACTGTCTCGACTCGACCCAGGCTCGGCGGAGTTCACCGAAGGCTTCGAGTCGTTCGTTCACGAGTTCGGAAGTCGCGGACCGAACGAATGGGAGAGTCGTTCACCCTCATGGGAAACCAAACCTGCCCTGGCCCTGGTCGCGATCGACCGCATGCGGCAAGCCCCTGACACGGCTGATCCGGCGCGGCAGTTCGCGATCCGCTCGCAACAACGCGCGACGACCTCGGCAGAGTTGTTGTCGATGGTCGAGCTCGACCCCGCCATGCACGGCCAGTTGGCCGCAGCGATCGGATGTTCGGCGGCGTGGTTGCCGGGCCGCGAACGCACCAAGACCAACAACATCCGCGTCGTCCACGAGCAGCGCCTCGCACTGCGCGAGCTGGGGCGTCGGGCGGTGGAACGCGGGGACCTCGACAGCGTCGAGCAGATCTTCATGCTCAGTGATGCTCCGGGCGGCAAGCAGTTCGATTCGGAGTTCGAGCTGTTCATCGCCGACCCGGGTCCGTGGCGCCCGGTCGTGCGTGAACGTGAGCAGCAGTACCTGGAGCTGTTCGACTACGTGCCGCCGTTCGTCCTCAACGGTGCCGTGCCGCCGCTCGACACCTGGGAGCGGCGCAGTGCCCGTCCGGCGCTGGCGACCGCCGTTGCCGGCACCGTCCTCACGGGGATCGCCGGATGCCCGGGCATCGCCACCGGAAGGGCTCGCATCATCATGGACCCGTCCGATCCCACCGCACTCGAACCGGGCGACATCCTGGTGGCACCCACCACGGATCCCGCATGGACGCC
>JAYTZE010000014.1:0-4603 GCA_043742385.1 Ilumatobacteraceae bacterium | reverse complement strand
CCGGGATCACCGTTTCTCGAGCTGTCGCCCATGGCGGCACACGGCATGTACGGCGGCGAGGTGCCCGGCGCAGGCATCATCACCGGCATCGGCCGCGTTGCCGGCCAGTCGTGCATGGTCGTGGTCAACGACGCGACGGTCAAGGGTGGAACGTACCATCCGATCACCGTCAAGAAGCATCTTCGGGCACAGGAGATCGCTCTCGAGAACCGGTTGCCGTGCATCTACCTCGTTGACTCCGGTGGTGCGTTTCTGCCGGAGCAGCACCAGGTGTTCCCCGACCGTGACCACTTCGGTCGGATCTTCTTCAATCAGGCACAGCTCTCGAAACAGGCGATTGCCCAGATCGCCGCCGTGATGGGTTCGTGCACGGCAGGTGGCGCGTACGTCCCGGCGATGAGCGACGAAGCAGTGATCGTTCGCGATCAGGGCACGATCTTCCTGGGTGGACCGCCGCTGGTGAAGGCGGCAACCGGTGAGATCGTGACGGCCGAAGAGCTCGGCGGTGGAGAGATGCATTCGACTGTCTCGGGCGTCACCGATCATCTTGCCGACGACGACCAACACGCGCTTCAGATCGTGCGCTCGATCGTGTCGACGCTCCCTCTGGCGGATCCGCCAGCGTGGGAGGTGCTCGAGCCCGAGGATCCCGCCGTGGACCCGGAGCAGTTGCACGGTGTGATCCCTGCTGACGACCGAACGCCCTATGACGTGCGCGAGGTGATCGCTCGAATCGTCGACGGGAGCAAGTTTGGCGAGTTCAAACAGCGCTATGGCGCGACGTTGGTCACCGGCTTCGCTCACATCTGGGGTCATCCCGTGGGTGTCATCGCCAACAACGGGGTGCTGTTCTCCGAATCTGCGGTGAAGGGCGCACACTTCATCGAACTGTGCGACCAGCGCAAGATTCCGCTGCTGTTCCTGCAGAACATCACCGGTTTCATGGTCGGTCGGGAGTACGAGGCGGGCGGGATCGCCAAGCACGGCGCGAAGATGGTCAACGCTGTCGCCACCGCCCGTGTGCCCAAGCTCACGGTGGTCATCGGAGGTTCCTACGGGGCGGGCAACTACAGCATGTGCGGCCGGGCCTATTCGCCACGATTTCTGTGGATGTGGCCGAATGCGCGCATCTCGGTGATGGGGGGCGAGCAGGCCGCCTCCGTGCTGGCCACAGTGCGACGCGATCAACTCGAGACGAGAGGCGAGGAGTGGAGCGCGACCGACGAGGAGGAGTTCCGCCGACCGATTCGTGAGCAGTACGAACGCGAGGGCCATCCCTACTTCTCGACAGCGCGGCTGTGGGACGACGGAATCATCGAACCCGGTCAGACACGAATGGTGCTGGGCCTCGCGCTCGGCATCGTCGGCGGAGCCCCTCTGGATTCCGTCGGCTACGGCGTGTTCAGAATGTGAGCGGGACCGCGATGTTCGACACTGTGCTCGTCGCCAATCGGGGAGAGATCGCGGTCCGCATCATCCGCACGTTGCGGTCGATGGGCATCCGCTCCGTTGGTGTGTACAGCGACGCCGACGTCGACGCGCGGCACGTCACGGACGCCGATGTTGCGAGGCGCATCGGCCCTGCCCCTGCGGCGCAGAGCTATCTCTCGGTCGAGCGGATCATTGCCGCCGCCCTCGCCACGGGCGCGCAGGCATTGCATCCCGGTTACGGATTCCTAGCCGAGAACAGCGCACTTGCCGCGGCCTGCGCCGACGCCGGGATCGTTTTCGTGGGCCCGCCAGCCACGGCCATCGACGCGATGGGCGACAAGATCCGTGCGAAGGCGACAGTGGAGGCTCGCGGCGTGCGGGTAGTCCCTGGAGTTTCCGGGGCCGGGTTGGAGGACGCGGAGTTGGCCGAGCAGGCGCGCAGCATCGGGTTCCCCATGCTCATCAAACCATCGGCCGGCGGAGGTGGCAAGGGCATGCGCGTGGTCACGGCAGACGACGACCTCGCTGCCGAGATCGCAGCCGCAAAGCGCGAGGCGCTGGGCGCGTTCGGCGACAGCACGCTGCTCGTCGAACGGCTGATCGAACGCCCGCGGCACATCGAGGTGCAAGTGCTCGCCGACGCTCACGGCAACATCGTCCACCTCGGCGAGCGAGAGTGCAGCCTGCAACGACGTCATCAGAAGGTCATCGAGGAGGCGCCCTCCGCCTTCTTGTCCGAGTCGCAGCGAGATGCGATCGCGGCTCAAGCAGTCGCGGCAGCGCAGGCATGCGGTTATGTCAATGCCGGAACCGTCGAGTTCATCGTCTCGGGCGACCGTGCCGACGAGGCGTTCTTCATGGAGATGAACACGCGGCTGCAGGTCGAACATCCCGTCACCGAGATGGTCTGGGGACTCGACCTCGTCGAGCTGCAACTCCGCGTTGCAGCAGGCGAAGCACTTCCCTTCACACAGGCCGACCTGAAGCGTCGAGGCCACGCGATCGAGGCTCGTGTGTACGCGGAGGATGTGCCCCGCGGATTTCTGCCGACCGGTGGGCGCGTTGTCGCGTTGGATGAACCGATCAACATGGCGAATGTCCGCGTCGACTCTTCGTTGGCCGTCGGTTCGGAGATCGGTTCCAACTACGACCCGATGCTGTCCAAAGTGATCGCGTGGGGGTCGGACCGGGCGACCGCGCGGCGAACCCTCGACCGGGCTCTTGCGTCCACCTCGGTGCTGGGGGTGACGACCAACATTGCGTTTCTGCGGCTCGTTCTCGCCGACGCGGCCGTGGCCGACGCAGAGATGGACACCTCGCTCGTCGAACGGATTGCCGAGCAGGCACCCCCGCGATCCACGCCTTCGCACATCGTCGCGGTCGCCGCCGTGTGCCAGACCTCGAGAATGCACTCGGGGCGGCCTGCCTCACCACCATGGAACGATCTCGGTGGTTGGCGCATGGGCCAGCCGGCATGGATGACATGGCGCGCCGTCACCGCAGACGGAGAGCAACTGACCGTTCGGCTCCGTGCAACGAGCACGCCCGACAACTTCGAGGTCGAAGCTGCGGATGGCTCGATCGTGGCAATCACAGCGAGGCTGCACGATGGCGGCGGCCACATCGAGTTCGGCGATGAGACCACACATTTCCGAATTGCCAACAGTGGTCCCACCACATGGATCGGTTCGGAAGGTGACGCGTGGAGTTTCACCGCGAGCGAACCGACCGCAGTGGGACACACGCAGGTCGACCACGGCGCAGCGATCGCCAGCCCGATGCCCGGCACGATCATTGCAGTGCTTGTAGCCCCTGGCGAATCCGTCACAGTCGGCCAGCCGGTGGTCGTCGTCGAGGCGATGAAGATGGAACACACGTTGCGAGCAGGCATCGACGGGTTCGTCGGCGAGGTGCTCGTGCACGTCGGCGATCGCGTTGCTCTCAATCAACTCTTGGCCGTCGTCGAGCCAACCAAAATCGAAGAGGAGGGATGATGGATTTCGACCTGTCTCCTGAACACGAAGCGTTCCGTAAGGTCGTACGAGATTTCGCCGAGAGCGAGATCGCCCCTCACGCCGCGCAATGGGACGAGGAACACACCTTTCCCCTGGAGACGGTGAAGGCGATGGGCGACCTCGGCTTGTTCGGCCTGGTGTTCCCGGCCGAGTGGGGTGGGGGTGACGGCGACTTCGCCTCGCTCTGCATCGCGATCGAAGAGATCGGCCGAGTCGACCAATCGATGGGCATCACGCTGTCGGCCGGCGTCGGCCTCGGCGCCAATCCGATCTTCCGGTTCGGCACCGAGGATCAAAAGCAGCGATGGCTACCCGACCTCGTCGCCGGCCGAGCGCTCGGCGCATTCGGTCTCACTGAACCCGACGCAGGCAGCGATGCCGGCGCCACGCGCACACGCGCCGCGCGTGTGGGTGACAACTGGGTCATCGACGGCACGAAGTCCTTCATCACCAACTCGGGCACCCCGATCACCTCGATCATCACGGTGACGGCGCGGACGGACGACGGGATCTCGACCTTCGTCGTCGAAGCCGGGACACCCGGCCTCACGATCGAAGCCCCCTACCGCAAGCTGGGCTGGCACGCCAGCGACACGCACGGCCTGGTCCTCGACAACTGCACCGTGCCAGTGCATCACCTACTCGGTGCACCGGGGTCCGGCTTCCGCAACTTTCTCTCGATCCTCGACGACGGCCGCATAGCCATATCCGCGTTGGCTCTCGGATGCGCACGCGCCTGTCTTGAATCAGCCCTCGCGTACGCCAAGGAACGCCTCGCCTTCGGCGGTCCGATCGGCCGCAACCAGGGAATCGCCTTCGCCCTCGCTGATCTCGAGGTGGCGGTCGAGAACTCAGCCAACCTGACGTACAAGGCAGCTTGGATGAAGGATCAGGGTCGGCCCTTCACGCACGCCGCCGCCATCGCCAAGCTGTACTCCACCGAAGCGGCCGTCACCGCAACTCGTGTGGCTACACAGGTCTTCGGAGGCAGCGGGTTCATCGAAGAGAACCCGATCGCTCGGTTCTACCGCGACGCCAAGATCCTCGAAATAGGTGAAGGCACCAGCGAGATCCAGCGGATCGTCATCGCCCGAGGCCTCGGCCTACCTGTGACGTGACGAGCCTCGCTTCACTGGATTGATCATGTGTCTTCGCTA
>JAYTZE010000013.1:0-2273 GCA_043742385.1 Ilumatobacteraceae bacterium | reverse complement strand
GCATTCTGGCGCTCGCGTCCTGATGGTCGATCCGGAACTCGACGAGGCTCTCGCCGACGTCCACTGCGAGCGACGGTTCGTGATCGGCGACGAACACGACGCACCCTCATCCCATGCCGAACCACAACCTTGGGAGTACGACGAGGACGCCACCGCCACCATCAACTACACCAGCGGCACGACAGCCCGGCCGAAGGGCGTTCAACTCACCCACCGCAACATCTGGCTCAACGCCACGACATTCGGTTGGCAACTCGGCATCACCGATCGCGACGTGTACCTCCATACCCTCCCGCAGTTTCATTGCAACGGTTGGGGCGTGCTGTACGCAGTCACCGGCATGGGCGGCAAGCACGTCATCATCCGCAAGATCGACGGCGCCGAAATCCTGCGACGGGTTGGCCAGCACGGCGTGACATTGATGTGCGGTGCGCCGGCCGTCGCCAACGCCATACTCGACGCCGCGGCGACGTGGGACGGACCAATTCCCGGCACCGGATCCACTCGCATGGTCATTGCCGGCGCTCCCCCGCCGACGCGCACCATCGAGCGCATCGAGACCGAGCTCGGCTGGGAATTCATACAGATCTACGGGCTCACCGAAACGACACCGTTGCTGACGATGAATCGCAAGCGCGCCGAGTTCGACGCACTGTCCCCCGCCGACCGGGCGGCGAGGCTCAGCCGAGCAGGCGCCCCGGCGATCGGCGTCGAAGTGCGCATCTCACCCGACGGAGAAGTGCTCGCTCGCGGCAACCACATCATGGCCGGATACTGGAATCAGCCCGACGCCACCGCCGACGCGATCCGGACCGCCGACGACGACCCGCAAGGCCCCTTGTGGTTCCGCACCGGCGACGGTGGCAAGATCGATGATGACTACTACCTCAGCATCATCGACCGGAAGAAAGACGTGATCATCTCCGGTGGCGAGAACGTCAGCTCGATCGAGGTCGAGGATGCGATCTTCAGCCATCCCGACGTGGCCGAGGTCGCGGTCATCGGCGTACCCGACGAAAAATGGGGCGAGATGGTGATGGCCCTGGTCGTGACGGTCGAAGGATCGTCGTTGACAGGAGACGACCTGGTCGCATACACCAAGACCAAGTTGGCCGGATACAAGTGCCCCAAGGTCATCGAGTTTCGCCAGGCCCTGGCCCGTACAGCGACGGGCAAGCTGCAGAAGTTCAAACTGCGTGAGCCGTATTGGGACGGCAAGACCAGGCAAGTCAACTAGCTCGAAACGCGGGCGCAGCTGGCTGCGCCCACAGTCAGTCGCACTGACCGACGGAGCAGGAAAACCGCCTGATGAATCAAATAGTAGTTGTGTGCGTCGCGCGCCGTTAGCGTCCGTCAGCCTGTGCCGGACAGCCCGGCCAGAAAGGAAACGATCTCACCCAACAACGTCTTCGAGGAGGCGCACATCATGGAAGCATTCGACGGGACAACGACGTCCGGCCGCAAGGGAATCGCATACGACTGGCAGTCATTGCTGGTGTCTGCTGAAACAGCAACGCTCGACTTCGAGCTTGCGACGATGACCCCGGAGTACGCCGAATAACCATGCGCCCCGAGCGTGTGTTGATACTGGGTTGTGGCTCGGTTGCCCAGTGCACGTTGCCACTGTTGATCCGCGATCTGGAGATCGATCCGCAGCGCATCACGATCGTCGACGTGCTCGACAACCGCGCCCGCATTGCGGATTCGATCGCGGCCGGTGTCACATACGAGCAGGATCAGGTCACGCCCAGCAACATCGATTCGTTTCTGTTGGCCAGGGTCGGACATAGCGACCTGTTGCTCGATCTGGCATGGAATATCGACAATCCAACCATCCTGCAATGGTGTCGCGACCACGGCGTGCGCTACTTGAACACCAGCGTCGAGGTGTGGGATCCGTACGACGATATGGCGTCGATGCACCCGCTCGACCGAACGCTGTACGTGCGGCACATGGATCTACGCAGGATGATCGCCGGATGGGGCGACAACAAGGGCGCGACCGCTGTGTTGGAGCACGGTGCAAACCCCGGACTTGTCAGTCATTTCACCAAGCAGGCGCTGACTGAAATAGCTGGTCACATGCTGCACGATGGTCTCGCCCCCGATGTCGCGGCGATCGAGCGGGCCCTGGCCGACGAGGCGTACGCAACGCTGGCGATGCTGACCGGCACGAAGGTGATCCATGTAGCCGAACGCGACACCCAGATCAGCGACGTCCCCAAAGAGGTCGACGAGTTCGTCAACACATGGTCGGTCGACGGGTTCTTCGA
>JAYTZE010000012.1:0-4611 GCA_043742385.1 Ilumatobacteraceae bacterium | reverse complement strand
GTGCACGTCGCCCTGGCCGAGGGCGTCGACCTGGTCGCGGTGGCAACACCGGGGCACACACCCGACCATCACGCGTATCTACTCGTGGAGCGTGACATGCCGATGGCGTTGTTCTCCGGTGGTTCACTGATGGTCGGCACGGTCGGCCGGACGGACCTGTGCGGGCCCGACCTCGCCGTGCCGCTGGCACGCGAGATGTTCGCGGGCTTGCGTCGATTCGATCAGTTGCCCGGCGATCTCGCGGTGTATCCGACGCATGGCGCCGGATCGTTCTGTTCGGCACCCGGCTCGTCAGCGCGCACCACGACCCTCGGCAGGGAACGAGACACCAACCCGTTGTTCTCGATCACCGACGAGGATCTGTTCGTCGAGCGGCTGGTCGCCGGATTCGGCACCTTCCCCACCTACTTCGCTCGCCTGCCAGAAGTGAACCGACGCGGACCGACTCGCTACGACTCGCTCCCCCATCTCGCCGCCCTACGACCTGACGACGTCGACCGTCACCTGGCCGCAGGCGGTGTCGTGGTCGACGCGCGATCCGTCGCGACATTCGCCGCCGGTCACGTGCCGGGTTCGTTGTCCAACACGCTGCGACCCGTGTTCGCCAGTTGGCTCGGCTGGCTCGTCGAACCGAATCGGGCCCTTGTGTTCGTCTTCGACCCAGATCAGGATCGGGCCGACCTCGTCCGGCAGTGCCTCGATGTCGGCCACGAGCACCTCGTTGGCGAGCTCGCGGGTGGCATCGACGCGTGGACGGGTTCCGGTCGGCCGGTGTGCGCGATCCCACTCGTCGAGCCCGCTGGGATGATCGGCCAAGTGATCGATGTGCGCCAGGCCAACGAGTTTGCGTCCGGTCACGTCCCCGGCGCGATCAACATCGAACTCGGCGCCGTCACCGCGGCTCACCTCGCGGCCGGGCCGACAACCGTGATGTGCGGTCACGGCGAACGGGCGATGACCGGCGCAAGCCTCCTCACCGCCAGTGGACACTCCATTGTCGTGGTCCTCGACGGCGGACCGGACACCTGGTCGGCTGCGACGGGCAGGCTATTGGACGTCTCACAATGAGCGCTCCGGCAACTGAGGCACCGCTGCGGCTCGGACTCAAGGAGAACATGGGCCAGTTCTCCCTCCTCGTCGGCGTCAACGCGCTCGTCGGCGGCATGATCGGCCAGGAACGCACCGTCCTCCCACTACTTGCCAAGGAGGAATTCGGGCTCACCGCGTTCACCGCAACACTCACATTCATCGTCGCGTTCGGCGCGGTCAAGGCGGCGACGAACTTCTTCGCCGGCACCCTCTCCGACCGCTACGGCCGCAAACCGGTCCTCGTCGCGGGGTGGATCATCGCCTTGCCGATCCCGCTGCTGCTGATGTGGGCGCCGAGTTGGGGATGGGTCGTGTTCGCCAACATGCTGCTCGGCGTGAACCAGGGCCTCACCTGGTCGACCACAGTGATCATGAAAATCGACCTCGTCGGCCCGGCGCGACGCGGGTTTGCGATGGGCCTCAACGAGGCCGCCGGCTACGGCGCCGTCGCTATCACTGCGCTCGCCACCGGGTACATCGCCGAGCATGCCGGGCTGCGCCCTGAGCCGTTCTTCCTCGGACTCGCCTATGCCGGCCTCGGGCTCGGCCTGTCGGTGTTCCTCGTGCGCGAGACCCACGCCCACGCCCGCCACGAAGCCGCCAACCACGTCACCACCGACGACGCCCACCATCACGACTTGACAACGGGCGAGGTCTTCCGGCTCACGTCGTTCACGGACAAGGCGCTGTCGTCGTGCTCGCAGGCCGGGCTGGTCAACAACCTCAACGACGGACTCGCGTGGGGCCTGTTCCCCATCTTCTTCGCCAGCGCCCGGCTCTCGATCGGCCAGATCGGCGTGCTCGCTGCCCTCTACCCCGCCGTGTGGGGACTCGGGCAGCTGTACACCGGCGGGCTCTCCGATCGAATCGGGCGCAAACCGCTGATCGTCGGCGGCATGCTGATACAAGCCGTCGCCATCGCCTGGATCGCGGCCACCGGCAGTTTCACCTCGTGGGCGATCGGCGCGATGGTCCTCGGCGCCGGCACCGCGATGGTCTATCCCACGTTGCTCGCCGCGATCGGCGATGTCGCCCACCCCTCGTGGCGGGCCCGCTCGGTCGGTGTCTACCGGCTCTGGCGAGATGGTGGCTTCGCCGTCGGTGCCTTGCTCGCTGGCAGCCTGGCCGACCTCATCTCCATCCCCGCCGCGATCTATGCCGTTGCCGCCCTCACCGGCATCTCCGGGATTGTCGTCGCGGTGCGCATGTACGAGACCCACCCGCAATGAACGACCCCAGCCGCGATACACGCTCGATCGACGAGATACTCGCTGCCGCACGAGCCCGACTCGAACGAGTCGAACCGGAGGCGCTCGAACGTGAACGGGTCCATGGAACGGTCATCATCGACATCCGGCCCCTTGAGCAGCGCACACGTGATGGGGCGCTACCCGGCGCGATCGTCATCGACCGCAACATCCTCGAATGGCGCCTCGACCCAGCAAGCGAGCACCACATCGCCGACGTGACCGGCTACGACACTCGCATCGTCATCGTCTGCAACGAGGGTTACAGCTCCAGCCTCGCCGCTGCACTTCTGCACGATGTCGGGCTATACCGGGCAACCGACCTCATCGGGGGATTCCAGGCGTGGCTCGTCATCGAGCGTCGGTCGGGTACCGGCGAGCAACGCTAAGTCGCACACATCGCTGATCTCCCTGCTGGCCCTAGTGCTCGCCGATCTGACCCAGCCATCAGATCGCGATCGTTCCTCCGGATTTTTCGTACGTTTTATCTCCCCTAGTCCTCTACCATTTCCCGAAGCCCCCGCCGGGTTAGCTCAGTCGGCAGAGCACTTCACTTGTAATGAAGATGTCGTGAGTTCGATTCTCACACCCGGCTCCGAATGTACGTTGCTAGAACAGAAGTATTCGATCATAAGGCCAGCTCAATGGTTTGTGACATCATCAAGAATATGACTGATAACGACATAGTTTGGTGTCGATCAGAGCCGCCGATCGATGCCCAGCCTATTGTTTGAGCAAATTTCACACATCGGGACAACGTTCAAAGGGCGCCGATGGCCATCTGGCCGCTCGGTGTGGTCAATCGTCAGGAGGATCCGAATCGCCCGGAACTTCACTTATCTCATTGTCGACTTACTGTCAGGGCGAGCGATTTGGGACAGTCGGCGCACTCGACTTCGTATGAAATCGAGCGGGTCTCATCGACGCCGGCGATCGACAGACTGTGTAAGGCGTCGCCGCGATCGTATCGTCGGGACGCCTGTGGAGCGGGATCGTCGCGTCCTGGAGGTTGTGGTAGGGCAGATGGACTCGATGAGGCGGCGCTGGTTGCTGTCCGAGCACAGCGCCGGGCGGTGCCCGACGAGGGCGAGTAGATGGCGGAGCGGATCGACAGGGAAGACGTCGTGGCGGCGCAGGCCACGCCAGATCGCGCCCAGGTCCTGGAGGGCTCGCCGGCCGGTGCCATGTCCGGCGACGTAGGCGGCGTTGATCGCGCCGGCCCCCGCCGGAGAGCACGAAGGCAGTGGGTCATCGTCAGCTGCCCGGAGAAGCGGCGGCGGGTGAGCCGTCGAAGGCGGTGGCCAGCCGGGCCAGGGCCACGGCGGCGATGAGCAGCCCGAAGTCGCGCAGGGCGACGTCGTAGAAGCCGGGGATGAGCAGCAGGTTGACGATGATCCCGGTCAACCAGGCGGCCACCAGGTAACCACCGAAGCGCGGCCGCAGCGCCACGACCAGGCCCGCAACGATCTCGATGATCCCGACGACGTACATCGCTTGATGGGGCGTACCAGGCAGATGATTGGAGATCCCGGGGGCCAGGTACTTGTCCCAGTTGACCAGGACGTGGGCGAACTTGTCTGCCCCGAACAGGATCGGTGCGACCGTGAAGCCGATGCGGAGCAGCCAGAACGCCTCGCGTGCCGGCTCACTGCGCCTGAACGGCAATGGACTCTGGGTCGAAGGGCGGGTTCTCAGGGCGTTGGTCATTTGAGGGTTGCCTCCATGTCTAACGGATAGTAATCTCCACTATAGAAGTCCCCAGTAGTTACGTCAAGAAGTTTCTCTTTTAGAAGGTACATCCGATGGCATCAGATGACATGACCGCCAGCCCAGCGCCCACGAGCGCCGACTTCGACGCTCAGGTCACCGGCATCGCTGCACTGGGGGATCCACTCCGCCGCGGCCTCTATCGCTACGTGATTGCCCAGCCCGGTCCGGTGAACCGCGACCAAGTTGCCCTGGGGGTGGGCGTGGCGCGCCATGTGGCCAAGTTCCACCTCGACAAGCTCGTCGACGACGGCCTGCTCGCGGTTGACTTCGCCCGTCCCCCGGGACGCAGCGGCCCGGGAGCCGGCCGGCCTGCCAAGCTCTACAGCCGCTCGGCCCGCGAGATGGCCGTCAGCCTGCCCCAACGCGACTACGAGCTGGCCGGGCGGCTGCTGGCTCAGGCGGTCACCGCCGCCCAACACGACGGCGTGACGGTGGGCGACGCCCTCGGGAACGTAGCCCGAGACACGGGACGCGCCCTCGGTCAACGAGCCCGCGAAGACGCGGG
>JAYTZE010000011.1:0-4619 GCA_043742385.1 Ilumatobacteraceae bacterium | reverse complement strand
CCAAGCGTCCGCACACCGTCGTGTTCAGCGGCAGCTTCCACGGCCGCACGCACATGGCAATGGCCATGACGACATCGAAGACGGGGTATCGCGCTGGTCACTTCGCGCTGCCCGCTGGCGTGTTCGTCGCCCCCTACCCCGACCCACTGGCGGCTGATCAAGATGCTGCTGTGGCTGAGGCGCTGCGCGGCTTCGATCACTTGCTGAAGTCGATGACCGCGCCCGACGAGACCGCAGCTGTCATCCTCGAGCCGGTACTCGGCGAGGGTGGCTACATCCCTGCTCCGCAGGCGTTCATGACGGGCCTCGTCGAGCGCTGCCGCCAGCATGGAATCATGTTCATCGCCGACGAAGTGCAAAGCGGCTTCGGCCGCACCGGCAAGATGTTTGCAGTCGAGCACTATGGCATCGAGCCCGACATCATTTGCATGGCCAAGGGCATCGCCAGCGGGTTCCCGTTCGCGGCCCTTGGCACTCGCCGCGAGCTCGACGACAAGTGGCCGACGGGGAGCCATGGCGGCACCTATGGTGGCAACGCGATGGGCTGCGCTGCGGCATTGGCCACGATCGAAGTGTTGAGCGAGCCAGGCTTCCTCGAGAATGTCGTCGCGCGCGGCGGGCAGTTGCAGGCGGGTATCCGCGAGTTGCAGCAAGAGCACGACGTGATCGCCCAAGTGCGCGGCATGGGCCTGATGGTCGGCACCGAGTTCCACGACGCGGGGCGTGTTGCCGCCATCCAGAAGCACTGCCTCGAAGAGGGCCACATGATCGTGATGAACGCTGGTACGTACGGCACGTGCCTGCGGTGGATGCCGCCGCTTGTGGTCAGCGAGCGCGAGATCGACCTCGGTCTTGCTGCGTTCGCAGCCGCGCTCAAAGCCACCGCCTGATACATGCCGCGTCTCGACGCAGGCCGCGTCGCCACCTGGCGAGCCTTTGGTGTCGTCGCTGCCGACATGCAGCGCAAGGTCGAGGCCGGACTGGTCGACGACTACGACCTGCCGCTGCACTGGTTCGAAGTGCTAGCCGCACTACAAGCGTCCGGCGGGGCCATGCGGGTCGGTGAGCTGTGCGAGGTGCTGCACGAACTGCCGTCCAGCCTGTCGCGACGACTCGACCGCCTGGAGGAAGAGGGCTTTGTCAGCCGCGTCGCAACCCCGATGCCCGACGACAGGCGGGCGGTCACCGTGTCGTTGACTCGCGACGGTCGAGCCGAATGGCGCGATGCCAACATCACCTATCGGCGCATGGTGCAGCAACACTTTGCCAATGTGCTCAGCGACACCGATATAGCAGCGTTGCAGCGAATTTTCAGCAAGCTCGATACATAAGGGAGTAGTTGGTCGGGCCGGGCCTAGTCGAGGCCGCTGTACATCGCCTCGATCTCGGCGGCATAGGCGGCGTTGACGCCGCGGCGCTTGAGCTTCGAGGTTGGCGTCAGCATTTCGCTATCCGGAAGCCATTCCTCACCGGTGAGTGCGAACTTCTTGATCTGTTCCACCTGTGCGAACTGCTTGTTGACCTCGTCGACGCCTCGCTGTACCTCAGCGAGCACTTCCGGGTCGCTTGAGAGTTCGGTCAATGAGGTGTCTGGTTTGCCGTGACTCCGGGCCCACACCCCGGCCGCCTCCGGATCGAGAACCAGGATCGCCGAACAGAACTTGCGATTGTCGCCGATCGCTGCCGCTTGACCGATCAGGGGAATGGTCTTCAGCGCTGCTTCGAGATTGGCAGGGCTGATGTTCTTGCCGCCCGAGGTGATGATCAGTTCCTTCTTGCGATCGACGATGCGCAAGTAGCCGTCGGCATCGAGCTCGCCGATGTCACCTGAGTACAGCCAACCATCAATGATCGTCTCGGCGGTCTTGTCGGGTCGCTCGAAGTAGCCCTGGAACACATGGCCGCCGCGGCACAGCACTTCGCCATCGTCGGCGATCACCACATCGCAGCCTGGTATGGCCTGGCCGACACAGCCTGGACGATTGGCATTGGGGCTCCACGTCATTGGGCCACTCGACTCGCTCATCCCATAAATCTCGCTCAGCGGTACTCCGATGGCGTTGTACCACTCGAGGATCGGGCGGGGAAGGGCTGCGGCCCCCGTGACGGCGGTGATGACTGCATCGAGCCCGACGAGCGCGCGTACGTTGGCGAAAGCCACCGAGTCGAGGAATGCCCAGGTGTCGAGGTGCTCCTTGGTGGCGGTTCCCTCGCGCTCTACAGCTTTGATGGCCATAGCCGCTGCTACTCCTTCGTCGAACTTGGCCTTGTTCTCGGAATCGGCCGACAATGCAGCGTTGACGCCGTTGAAGATCTTCTCCCAGACACGCGGTACGCCGAAAACAATCTCGGGTCGCACCTCTTTCAGATAGGACGACAAGTGGTTGGGATCGGGACAGCAATACACGCTGTAGCCCAGGATGAGGCCCTGGTAGTGGCTCATCATTCGCTCGGCGATGTGCGCCATCGGTAGGTAGCTCACCACGCGCCTGCCTGCGAAGTTGTCGAGTCCGAAGCAGCGGCGCAACGACTCGACGGTGTACACCACGTTGTATTGACTGATCATCACGCCCTTCGGCGGGCCGGTGGTCCCGCTGGTGTAGATCAACGTGGCGATGTCGTCGGGTCGGATCTCCTTGGCCAAGGCATCGAGGTCGGCCGAGCCCTTGTCCATCAGTGCACTTGCGGGCTGGACGCCGTCGGGGCAACCATCCGCTGGCGGTTCGATCACAAAGATCTGCTTCAGCATCGGCAGTTCCGCGCGGACCTTCAGCAGTCGCTCGAGGAAGCCAGTGTCCTCGACTATGGCGATTTCGGCGCCGGCGTGGTCGGCCAGGTACTGGATCTCCTCGGGTGACGACGAGTTGTAGATGCTGACCGGTGTGGCGCGCAGGAACTGGGCAGCGAGGTCGAACCAGTGAAACTCCGGGCGGTTGCGCGTCATCAGCATCATGCGCTCCCCTTCGGCAAGCCCGGCGAGTTGCAATCCCGCCGCTGCCCTGGCCGTGGCATCGGCGTAGTCGCGCATGGTCCACACGTTCCACGAGCCGGGCACATCGGACTTCAACGAGTGGAGGGCAGGAAGATCGGGATGTTCGCGCGCCAGCTGCAGGAACATCTGCGGGGCGTTGGTGTTGGCGACGGCGCTGTGGATCTCTTCGATGGACACTCGTGGCATGGTGCCAGTCTTTCACGTTCGGGTGGGCGCGACTCCCTGGCGCCCGTCCGGTTTGAGTATCGGGACCGGCAGGCTGCAGACTGCAACACGCACGCCCATCAAAGGGGAGCTTTCATGCCCACCGCAGTAATCGTCGATGCCATCCGTACCCCACTCGGTCGCCGCAACGGCAAGCTCAAGGACTGGCACCCCGTCGACCTTGCCGCAGAGACGTTGAAAGCGTTGATCGATCGAACTGGCGTTGACCCGGCGATCGTCGACGATGTCGTCATGGGTTGTGTCATGCAGGTTGGCGAGCAAGCTGCCAACGTTGCTCGCAACGCGGTACTCGCTGCCGGCTGGCCCGAGACTGTGCCTGGCACCACCATCGATCGTCAGTGCGGGTCGAGCCAGCAGGCCGCCCACTTCGCTGCTCAGGGTGTAATTGCCGGCGCGTACGACGTTGTCGTGGCCGCCGGTGTCGAGGTGATGACCCGAGTACCGATGGGGGCTTCGATGGTCGACGGCAAGTTCGGCTTCCCGTTCGGCCCAAAGGTCGGAGCACGGTACGCGCCCAGCGGTGGCCTCGTGCCTCAAGGCATCTCCGCCGAGTTGATCGCCGACAAGTGGGGGTTGTCGCGTGACGATCTCGATGCGTTTGGGGTGCGCTCGCAACAGTACGCAGCGCGAGCTACGGCGGAAGGGCGATTCCAGGCCGAGATCTTGCCCGTGCTCGGCGCCGATGGCGAGATGATGTCGGTCGACGAAGGTTTGCGCGAGACCACGCTCGAATCGCTGGGCAAGTTGAAGCCGGTGTTCCGTACCGAGGAAGAGGGTGGCCGGGTGACTGCTGGCAACTCGTCGCAGATCACCGATGGCGCGTCGGCGTTGCTGATCATGAGCGAGGAGAAGGCCGCCGAGCTCGGCCTGACTCCGCGTGCGCGGTTCGTCAACTTCTCATTGGCTGGTGCCGATCCGCGAATGATGCTGACCGCCCCGATTCCCGCTACCGAGAAGGTGTTTGCCCGCGCCGGCATGTCGATCGACGACATCGATCTGGTCGAGATCAACGAGGCCTTCGCCTCAGTGGTGCTGGCGTGGGAGAAGGAGTTGCACCCTGACATGACCAAGGTCAACGTCAATGGCGGCGCCATTGCCCTCGGGCACCCGCTCGGTGCGTCGGGTGCGCGCCTGATGACCACGTTGCTCTGCGAATTGGAGCGCACCGGTGGTCGCTACGGATTGCAGACGATGTGTGAGGGCGGCGGCATGGCCAACGCCACCATCATCGAACGTCTCGGCTAGCAACTGCCCTACCCGAGACGGCACCCGTGGGGCTTCGCCGGCCGTGGGGCTTCGCCCGCCGTGCGAGTCCCTTGTGAATCGTCTGTGACGTAACTCGCCGGGCGCCCTGGCTGGCAACCGTCGCGAATCGTCCGTGACGTAAATGCCGTCGGCGCCC
>JAYTZE010000010.1:0-9073 GCA_043742385.1 Ilumatobacteraceae bacterium | reverse complement strand
TCAGTTCGCTGACCAGGCTGATCGGCGCGACCAGGGTGGTTCCACCCGATGCCGCCGCCGCGATCGCGTCCAACATCACCGTGACCGAGTCGGGTGGCGCCGGTTTCGTGACGGCCTGGCCAGCACACACGGCACGTCCGCTGGTCTCCAACCTCAACGCCACGCGTACGGGCCAGACCGTGCCAAACGCGGTGATCGTGCCGCTCGGCCTCGACGAACTCGCGCTCTACGCCCAGGCCGGCGCCCACCTCGTCGTCGACATCAACGGCTGGTACACCAACCGCTGATCCATCAGGTGAGCTAGCCGTTGCGCGAGTTGTAGTCGGCGATCAGGGCGTTCGCTTGCTCGACGGCAGCCGCCAACGTCGTTGCCACGTCAGCACCACCGAAGATCGCGGCGACGCCTTGTGCCGTCACGGTGCGCACCTCGCGCAGCGGGCCAACGATCGGGCCGACCGAGGTCGGCGTGTCGGGTGACGACAGCAGTTGATCGTAAGGAACCTTGAAACGCGAGTCGGTGGCCAGCGTGGTCTGCAGCGGGTCGAGCGTCAACGCGTCGGTGCGCACCGGCACATAACCGGTTGCCGCCGACCATTCACTCTGCTGCTGCGCTGACGAGAGATAGGTGATGAAGTCCCACGCCGCGGCAGTGCGCACGTCGTCGCCCGAGTCCACGACCCACAACGACGCACCACCGACCAGCGCCCCGGGCTTGCCATCGGGCCCGGGCATCACACCCACACCGACGTCAGCGTTGGTGATCTGCGGAAACTGACCGCCGCCCAAGATGCTGATCACCGGGCCGATCGACGCCGAGGTTGCAATCGTCATGGCTGCAGGCTCGGCCCCGTCGACCAACTTCAACAAGTTGTCGAAACCCGACGTCGAGTTGTCGCCGACGTTCACCGCCAGGCCGTCGTTGATCATCGTCTGCATGAAGCCGAGCAGAGACTGGCCGATCTCGTTGTTGTAGAGCACCTGCGTCGCCCGTGCCGTACGGCCATTCTGATTGTCGGCGTAGAACTCGCCCGCCTTGGCGAACCACTGCTCGATGTACCACCCGCCTCCGCTGTCGAAACCCGAGTCGAGTGCCAGCCCATACTTGGCGACACCCGTTTGGACGATGGCCTCACTGGCCGCGCGCAACTCTTCGAGCGACTCCGGTGGCTGCTCGGGATCGAGCCCGGCATCCGCGAACATCTTCTTGTTGTAGAACAGGACCGGATTCGAAATGTTGAACGGCATCGACCACTGCACTCCCTGCGTGGCGTAGGCGCCGAGCCCGGTCGGCAGGAACTCACTGGTGTCGTAGGTGCTCGAGTTGATGCATGCCTCGACAGGCACAACCGACTGCGAATCGACCATGGTCTGCACCATGTACTCCGGCATCTGCACAAGATCGGGCCGGTTGCCCTGCCCCGCCTGCAGGTACTTGTCGATGGTCTGCTCGTAGCTCCCCTCGATCAGGGTGACCTTGACCTTGGATTGACTGGCGTTGTACGCGTCGGTCTGTCGTTGCAACTCGACGCCGTTCGGGCCTTGCATCCCGTGCCAGAACGTGATCTCAACCGCGCCGGGTGCGCTCGTCAGGGCATCCGTGGGGCAGTCGGGCAGCGTGTCGAGCAGGGCCGCAGTCGTCGTCGGTGCGATGGTCGTGTCGACCGGCGGCAATGTCTCGCCGACCGGCAGCGTTTCGCCCGGTGGCAGCGTGACCGGTGCCGGCGGCGTGATCACGGTCGGTTCACGTCCGGCGGTGATGATCGAGTCACCCGAGCCGCATGCGCCCACGACCGCCGCCACCAACAACAACGCCAGACGTTTCATCCCTTGACTGCGCCTGCAGTGAGTCCGCGGACCAGTTGTCGCTGGAATGCAATCAGCACGACGAAGATCGGGAGGGCGGCGATGACGAGACCGGCGGTGACCAGATTGAACTTGTCGATGTCACCGGTCTTCAACCGTTCGAGGCCGATCTGGATGGTGCGGTGGGCATCGTCGGTGATGATCGCCTGCGGCCAGAGATACTGATTCCACGTACCGAGGAACGTGAAGAGTGCCAGCGCACCGAGGGTCGGCCGGCACAGCGGCATGGCGATCTCGCCCAGGAATCTGAAATGGCCGACACCGTCGAGGGCAGCAGCCTCACGCAACTCCTTCGGCACGGTGAGGAACACCTGGCGGATCAGGAACGTACCGAAGGTCGTCGCGAGCAGCGGCACGATCAAACCCTGGTAGCTATTGATCCAACCGAGCGAGTCGATGGTGCGCTGGTTGACCACCACGGTCAGTTCCGCCGGCACGAGCAACGTCGCCAGGAACAAGACGAATGTCACGCCCTTGCCCGGAAAGGTGAGGAAGGCGAAGGCATAGGCAGCCAGCAGGCTGGTGATGATGACGCCGACCGTCACGACCACTGCGACCAGCAGGCTGTTCAACATCAGCCGTCCGAGATCACCGATCCGCCACGCGCTGCTCAACGTGTCGAGCGTGAAGTTGATCGGCAGCAGCGACTTCGGATGGTCGATGGCGTCGGGGCCACTCTTCAGCGCCTGCATCAACGTTGCGTAGATCGGGAAGAGCACGAGGAACGCAAGGAAGATCAACAGCGCGTAGCGCCCGATCTTGCGAGCACCGTGCAGCGCTTCGGTGGCGCCAGTACCAGCTGCCGATCTAGTTGCCATAGTGCACCCGTTTGTCGAGACCACGGAACTGAACGAAGGCCAATACCAGCAACACGAAAAACAACAGCACTGCGGCCGTCGATTTCAGCCCGATGTCGTTCTTGACCAACGAGTTCTGCCCGTAGATCAGGTAGGCGACCGACTGCGTCGGCCGCTCAGGGTCAGGTCCTCCACCAGTGAGCAGTGCAACCTCGCCGTAGGCCTGAAAGGCCCGCGTCGTCAGCACCACCAGCGTGAACAGAATCGTCGGGCCGAGCATCGGCAGCGTGACGTTGGTGAATCGCATCCATCCGCCGGCGCCGTCGACGAACGCGCTCTCGTACAACTCGCGGGGAATTCCCTGCAGCGCTGCCGTCATGACGATGAACGTGAAACCGAGGCTTGCCCAGATGCTGCTGAGAGCGACAGCGGGCAATGCAGTGCCCGGGTCGCGGAGCAATCCCGGCTGCTTCAGCGAGGGGATGATCCCGTGGAACAGATCGGGCAGCACGCCGACCTCGGGTTGCAGCAACACGAACCACACCAAGCTCGCGACCGCGACGCTGGTGGCAATCGTGGAGCTGAAAACCGTTCGGAAGAATCCGATGCCACGGATGTGTTTGTCGGCGAGTACGGCGAGGCCAATTCCGAGTGCAAGACCGATCGGAACTGTCATCAGGGCCAGCCGGGTGGTGTTGGCCAGTGCGTGCTGGAACTCGTTGCTGCGAAAGACGTCGATGTACTGACCCCATCCGCCTTCACGGCAGCGCTTGCCGGTGGCGTCGCAGCGAAGATGGCCGAGCTGGACGGCGCGGACCAGCGGGTACACCACGAAGACTCCGAGAATCGCAGCGGAGGGCGCCAACATGGCGACCGCCATCGGGAAGTCGCGCCACTTCCTCTTCATCCGTCGATCCTGCGCTCGCTGAGCGGGTCGAAGCGGTGACGATGCGCCTCGGCCGCGTCGAGCCGGATCTCGGCGCCGATCGATGGCACAGCGGCATCGGCACCCTGGCGGACGACGATGCGGGTACCCGCCGCGTCGCAGATCAGCAAGGTTTCGTGGCCGAGTTGCTCGACCATGCGCACGGTTGCTGGCAGGCTGCCGACCGAATTGATCTGCAGGTGTTCGGGACGCACGCCGACCAACACGTCGCTGTGCTCGAACAGACCGACCGGCATGACGTTCATCGGCGGGGTGCCGATGAACGTCGCCACGAACACTGTCTCGGGCTTGGCGTAGACCTGCTGCGGCGTTCCGATCTGTTGGAGGTGACCGCGGCTCATCACCGCAACGCGAGTTCCCATGGTCATCGCCTCGACCTGGTCGTGGGTGACATACAGGATGGTCGCGTTGAGGCGACGGTGCAGATCGACCAGTTCGGCGCGGGTCTCGCTGCGCAGCTTGGCATCGAGGTTCGACAGCGGCTCGTCCATGCAGAACACCGCCGGCTGGCGCACGATGGCGCGGGCCAGCGCGACGCGTTGGCGTTGGCCACCGCTGAGCTGGCCGGGCTTGCGGTCGAGGTACTCGCTGAGGCCCAACGACTCGGCCACTGTCTTGGCGGTAGCAGCACGGTCGATCTTCGACGCGCCACGGACCTTCAGGGGAAACTCGATGTTGGCTTGGACGGTCTTCTGCGGATACACCGCGTAGCTCTGAAACACCATCGCAACATCGCGCAACTTGGGTTCGACATCGTTGACCTTGATGTCACCGATGAAGATGTCGCCACTCGTCGGCGTCTCCAGCCCGGCAACCATCCTCAGCAGGGTGCTCTTGCCACAACCCGATGGGCCGAGCAAGATCATGAAGTCGTGATCCTCGATGTCGATCGAGACATCCTCGACTGCTTTCACAGCGCTGGCACCCTCCCCGAACGATTTGGTGATGTGTTCGAGTCGTACCTGGGCCACGATCGAACAGTAGGTCATCATTCACCATCCCCCATCCCCCATCCATCGCCCCTCACGCACCCTGCCCCGTTGGGCGCGATATCAGGCCACCCATGGCACATACCGCACCCGCGCCATCGACGTGGGCGCGATATCACGCCACCCATGGCACAAACCGCGCCCGACGCACGGAGCGGCGGCATGGCGGGAGCGTGGGCGAAAAACGGACGTTGGGACGGGCGGGAGTACGCTGCCGGGCGATGAGCGATGCCTCCGACGCCACCCACACGCCCGACACCACCCACACGCCCGACGCCACCCACCCCCGCGACGCTGCCGACCCGCCGCTGGACCTCGACGCGATCGAGCGGGATCTCGCCGACGTCGAGGTGGCGCTTGCTCGGCTCGACGCCGGCACCTACTGGACCGACGAGGTCACGGGTGCCGAATTGCCGCATGATTTGCTCGCGGACAACCCGACGGGGCGCCGAGTGACGTGAGCCGGCTGGTCCGCTGGCGTCGCACTGCACGCGTCTGGCGACTCACCGCACGCAATGGTGGACGGTACGTCGTCCACCGCATGCGTCGGGTCGGCAACCGCAGCGAGCGGCGCGACGAACTCGATCAGCAGTTCGCGATTCGCACGTCCGAGGATGTCGCCCGCGAGCTGGGCAACATGAAGGGCGCGTTGATGAAGTTCGGGCAACTGCTGAGCTTCATCATGGAGGCCTTGCCCGACGATGCGCAGAAGGCGCTGGCGACGTTGCAATCAGACGCCAAGCCGATGGCACCGGCCCTTGCCGCCAAGATGGTGACCGACGAGCTTGGACAGCCGCCCGAGCGGATCTTTCTCGACTGGCAGACCACGCCGGTCGCTGCGGCAAGCGTCGGGCAAGTGCATCGTGCCGTCACACGCGACGGCCGCGATGTGGCCGTCAAGGTGCAGTACCCCGGAGTCGCCGACGCGATCGAGGCCGACCTCGACAACGCCGAAGCGCTGTACCGGCTCGGAACCGCCTTCGTTCTCAAGGGACTCGACGCAAAGGGTCTGGTCGACGAACTGCGCAACCGCATGCGCGAGGAACTCGACTACGAGTTGGAGGCGGTCAGCCAAACCGAGTTCGTCACCCATTTCGCCGGCCATCCGTTCATCGCCATTCCGGCGGTCGACCCTGCAACGAGTACGAAGCGAGTGCTGACGACCGACTGGGTCGAGGGGCTGCCATGGGCCGAGTTCGAATCGACAGCGACACCGGCGGCCCGCCAGCGCGCCGGCGAATCGATCTGGCGGTTCGCCCAGCACGCCGTGCATCGCATCGGCGCCTTCAACGGCGATCCGCATCCAGGCAACTACAAGTTCAGCATCGACGGCGACGTCACCTTCCTCGACTTCGGTCTGGTGAAACGGTGGACTCCGGCAGAATGGCAGCAGCTGGCGCCCAGCCTCGACGCAATCGTCGTGCACCGCGATCCTGATCGACTGGTGGCAGTGATGGAGGAGATCGGTTTCCTGCGCACAGGCCATGGACTGGCGCCGCAACAGGTCTACGACTATGTCAGCACGCCATACACGCCATACCTCACCGACATGTTCACGTTCACCCGTGCCTTCGTGCGCGATGCGATGTCGACGGTGATCGATGTCAAGGGACCGCACGCGCAGGTGATCGAGAAGCTCAACATGCCACCAAGCTTCGTCATCCTCGATCGGGTCGTGTGGGGTGTCAGCGCGATCCTGGGCAGGCTCGAGGTAACCGCGCCATGGCGGTCGATGTTGCTCGAGTACCGCGACGGTGGCGCGCCGGCGACGCCACTGGGCGAGGCGGAGCAAGCGTGGGCTGCCTCGGTGCGCCCTCCGCGTTGACCTGACCGGAATCCGGCCCGCTACTGTCCGACATCAGGAGTCCGCCATCGACACGCCGGCGGTGACCTATTCTCGCCAAGCGCCAGAGGGGGCAACGTGGCCGATCCGCACAAGCCAAGGGCGCCGTTCGCGCCATGGGACCGTCGCGAGCTCCCCGGGGCATTCGACGTCGAGGAGTCGGCGCGCCGCGTCGGCAACTACAAGTGGGCGGAGATGAAGCTGTTCGAGGCGCTGGGCGGCTGGGTGGCCACGGTGCCCGAGCTCGACGTGAAGATGCGTCTCGGGACGCACTGCTACAAGCACGCGTGGCACGCCGAGTTGTGGCACAAGCGCCTGCCCGAGCTGCGTGAGATGAACCCCGACCGGCTCACCCAGCCCGCCAACGACGCCATGGTGCGATTCGTCGAGGCGATGACCGAGCCCGAGGCACCCGACATGACGATCGAGAAGCTGGTCGGTGTGTACCGCGTGTACATCCCTCACTTCATCTCGGCGTACACGTACCACCGCAACAACACCAGCCAGATCACCGATGCGCCGACGATCCGCTCGATCAACTTCATCCTGCAGGACGAGTTCGACGATTGGCGCGACGGTGAGATGCTGCTGCAGTCGTTGATCGAGACGCCGGAGGAAGTCGATCGGGCCTCCGCGCATCAAGCTCGGCTCGAGAAGCTGATGCTCGAGGCCGGCGGAATCGCCGGGCCCGGCTCGATCGGCGCGCCGATTGGGGCGGGCGGATGAGGCAGTTCTTCCCCGTCGAGGAGTTGGCCCGCGACGAGCGGGTCCACACCATCAGCTTCACCGACAGCGAGGTGGAAGAGATCGCCGACGTCAGCCTGGCCGCGCCCAACGAGCGCAAGGCCTTTATGGCGAGGGCCAACGCCACATCATGAGCGTCTCGGTGACGCCCCAGGAGTTCAAGTTCGTCGCCTACGACGCCGCGCTGATTCAGCGGGTCGCCGACGAGTTGCTCGCATCGCTCGGCCTGAGCGAACACGACGTGCACATCGAGATCGACGAGACCACACCGCTGTCGCGGATGCGCGTCGAGGCCGGCGACACGATCTCGATCCGCGCCGAAAGTGGTGCTTTCGAAGACACCAAGCGGCCCCGCCGGCAGAGCGAGATTGCGACAGCGACATCGCTCGGCCGCGTGTTGCTGCGGGTGAGGGATCGACTGAGCGGCGGCTTCGGTGAGGCGCCGCCCGACGAGGAACTGACGCTGGCACAGGTGGCCGCGTGGGAGACCTATTGCGTGGGACGTCTGCAGCGGCTGGGCATCGACGTGAACGAGCAACGCTGGCGATACAACTTCCGCAACCGGCATGGGTTCACCGACGATGCAGATACAGCGTTCAACCGACTGTGGTCGAGCGAAGGCCTCACATGGGGTGAACTCGAAGCCATCCGCGCCGCTTCGCGAGACTCATCGCGTGACTGAGAGGTCTGTCAGCGACATCGACGTCAACGGGGTCACGCTGCGCGTGCACCAGGCCGGCGACCCCGCGAATCCGACGGTGGTGCTGTGCCATGGATTCCCTGAATTGGGATACTCGTGGCGACACCAGATGGTCCCGCTTGCCGAGGCGGGATTTCATGTCGTCGCCCCCGACCAACGCGGCTACGGCCATTCATCGGCGCCCCCCGAGATCGTTGCCTACGGCATCGCCGAACTCACCGACGACCTCCTGGCGCTACTCGATCACTTCGGCAAGAGCGACGCCACCTTCGTCGGACACGACTGGGGCGCGTTGATCGTGTGGGATCTGGCCCGTCTGCATCCCCACCGGGTGCGGTCGGTGGTCGGTGTCAGCGTTCCGTTCGTCCAGTGGCCGGCTCCGCCCACCCAATTGATGCAGATGCTCTACGGCGACCGCTTCTTCTACATCCTCTACTTCCAGACGCCGGCGATAGCCGAGACCGAACTCGATGCCGACCCCTACAACTCGATAGCCAAAGTGATGTGGGCGGCCAGCGGCGTGGGATTCGGTGGGCGCGACCGGACAACGGAACTGCCACCGATGGAAGGCACCGGGTTCCTGACGATGATGCCCGAGCCACCCGCACGGCCATTCGTCGGCCCCGAGGGGCCATGGCTCACCGAGGAAGATCTGCAGATCTACGCCGACGAGTTCGCCGACAGCGGATTCTTTGGGCCGATCAGCTACTACCGCAATCTCGACGCCAACTTCGACATCATCAAAGAACTCGGCCCCGAGCGCCTGACCATGCCCGTGTACTTCATCGGCGGCACGCACGACGTGGTGAACGTCATGGACCCATCGGGCATCGAGCGTATGCAGACCCTGCTCCCCAACTTTCGTGGATCCGTCGTGCTCGACGGCGTCGGGCACTGGACACAGCAAGAAGCCCCAGCAGCGTTCAACAAGGCGCTACTGGGGTTCCTGCAGGGTCAGTGATCAGCCAGCTGATGATCAGCGATGTCAAGAGCCTTACCGGCGTTGCAGTTTGCTGAGCAAGCGAAGCAGCTCGAGGTACAACCACACCAAGGTGACGACCAAGGCGAAGGCGGCGAACCACTCCATGCCCTTCGGCAGACCCTGCTTGGCGCCTTTCTCGATGAAGTCGAAATCGAGAGCGAGGTTCATCGCCGCGAGGCCCGCAGCGAAGATGCTGAATCCGATGCTCA
>JAYTZE010000009.1:0-20065 GCA_043742385.1 Ilumatobacteraceae bacterium | reverse complement strand
CCATGGTGATGGGCATCAGCGACAAGGTGGTGGCCATGGAGTTCGGTCGCAAGATCGCCGAGGGCCTGCCCCTCGAAGTGCAGAACGATCCGCACGTCGTCGCTGCGTACCTCGGGAGTGACGTATGACCGCGCTGCTTCGCATCGGCGGCCTCTCGGCCGGCTATGGGCAGGTCGAGGTGTTGCACAAGGTCGACCTCGAAGTGCAAGAGGGCGAGGTCACGGTCATCCTCGGCGCCAACGGAGCCGGCAAGACCACCACGATGCGCGCCGTGTCGGGCATGATCCCGCGCAAGGGCGAGCTCGAATTCGGTGGCCAGAACATCTCCAAGAGCTCGCCGGAAGCAATCGTGCGCCTGGGCATCGCCCAGGTGCCACAAGGCCGTGGAACCTTCACCGACCTCACTGTCGAAGACAACCTGCGGGCAGGTGCGTACATACGTCACGACCACGAGGTCGGAAGCGACATCGCCTTGTGGTACGAGACCTTCCCGCGCCTCGCCGATCGCCGATCGCAAAAGGCCGGCACGTTGTCGGGCGGCGAGCAGCAGATGCTGGCGATCGCCAGGGCGCTGATGAGCCGTCCGAAGCTGCTGCTGTGCGACGAGCCAAGCCTCGGCCTCGCCCCGTTGATCACCAAGGAGCTGTTCCAGATCATCAAGCGCCTCAACGAGCAACAAGGGCTTGCGGTGCTGCTGGTCGAGCAGAACGCCAACCTGGCGCTCGAGATCGCTCATCACGTGTGCCTGATCGAGGCCGGGACGATCATTGCTGCAGGCACGCCAGCCGCCATTGCCGACGACGATGCGGTTCGCCGCGCATACCTGGGGGCATGACGTCGTGCAGGAGCTGCTCCAATACATCCTCGACGGGTTATCGATCGGGTCCATCTACGCGCTGATCGCCCTCGGGCTCGTCGTGGTGTATCGCGGCACTGCCCAGATCAACTTCGCCCAGGGCGAGATGGCGTTGTTCTCCACCCTGGTCACCTGGTGGCTGCACGACCAGGGCCTGCCGCTGGTGGTGGCCATCGCCATCTCCGCGGTGCTCGCGTTCGTCGGTGGTGCCGCCATCGAAGTCGGCCTCATGCGTCCCGCAGAACGGCGATCAGCGTTTGCGCCGGTCGTCATCGCGATCGGCCTGTTCCAAGGGTTGAACTCGCTGACCGGATTGCTGTTCCCCAAGTCGGGCCAGGGCTTGCCGTTTCCGTCGCTGTTTCCCAACGATCCCGACGACTTCGTATCGATCTTCGGCGCCAACGTGCGAATCGAGCGAATCGGAGTGTTCGTTGTTGTCCTGGCGATGACGGCCTTGCTGTTCGCGCTGTTCCAGAAGACCAAGATCGGTCTGGCGATGCGCACAGTCGCAAACAATCCAGCCTCGGCCAAGCTCGTGGGCGTTCCGACCAACAAGATCTTGATGTTCAGCTGGGCGCTCGCGGCGGTGATCGGAGCCATCGGTGGATCGTTGAAGGCCGGCATCGACACCAACGTCAGCATTGGCTCGATGTTCTCGGTGTTTCTGCTTTCCGCAGCGGCGGCCACGCTCGGCGGCCTCGACAGCCCCGGCGGTGCGGTGATCGGTGGCCTCAGCCTCGGTGTGATCGAGAGCCTGGTTGGAAACTACCCGGAGGACTGGGTCGGGAGTGATTGGATTGGCATCGAAACCAAGACCGCTGTGGCGTTCCTGATCATCCTCGTCGTGCTGCTGGTACGCCCCGCCGGATTGTTCGGCTCGGTCAAAGTGGAGCGTGTCTGACCATGTCGATGACAGCCGTGCCAGTGAAGATCAAGTTAGGCAGCACGCTGCACTGGGTCCTGCGCGCAGTGGTCGCGGCGCTGCTGGTGCTGCTGGTGTGGCAGATGGTCAGTGGTGCACAACCATCGAGCCTTGGCAAGTACACCGAGGCAATGGCCCTGGCGATCGCTGCGCTGTCGTTGAACCTGCTGTTCGGGTTCAACGGGCAGATTTCGATCGGGCATTCGACCTTTGCCGGCATCTCGGCGTTCTTCCTCGGATACTCGGTGCGCTTCTGGGAAAATCGGCCGTTCGTCTCGTTGATCGAGGCATGCGTGCTGTGCTTCGTGATCGGAATGATCATCGGTCTGCCTGCCTTGCGGTTGAAGGGCCCATACCTCGCTTTGGTCACCTTGGCAATCGCCTACGTGTGGCCGACCGTGGCCGCCCAGTTCATCGAGCGCAAGGTCACCTCCGTCACCGGAGAATCGGCATTGACCAAGTTCCGGGTCAACCCGCCGGCGTGGACCGGCCTGAAGACGTCACGAGAAGACCGTGCCCTCTACCTGTTCTGGGTCGCGCTGGCGTTGATGTCGATCTGCTACGTCGTCGTGCGCAATCTGCGTAAGAGCCGCGCCGGCCGGTCCCTCGTTGCCGTGCGCGACAACGAAACGGCTGCGGCGGTGATGGGCGTCAACCTGTCGCGCACCAAGACCATCACGTTCGGGATCTCGGCTGCAATGGCCGGTGTCTCGGGTTGGCTGATCGCTGCCAAGATCGGCACGGTTGACGAGAACTCGTTCACGATCCTCAACTCGATCAAGTACATCCTGGCCCTGATCCTGGGCGGTGTCGCCACATTGACCGGGCCGATCCTTGGTGCGTTCGCCTACTTCTTCGCCGACGACTACCTGAAGCAGCATGCACCGAACTGGGAGTGGTTGCCCGGCAAGTTCGGTGACGGGCCGATCGCCAGCTTCCTGCTCGGTGTGCTGGTGATCGCCTTCGTGTTCGTCGCACCGCAGGGCCTGGTTGGCCTGTTTCGAAAGATCGGGCGTAAAATTGCCATGGTCGTACCCGAACCAATCCGGGCCGGGGCGACGCCTCCGACTCAGGGGGTGACTCCTGAGCCGACCGCCGAGGCGATCCAAGAAGAAATCAACGAGGGGGAATGACGTGACCAAACGTCAACGAAGTCTGTATACGTTCACCGCGACGGCAGCACTGTTGTTCGCTGCCTGTGGCGGCGGAGGCGACTCCACCGATGCAACCACGGCTCCGACAGCCGGTGGCACGACAGCCCCGGCCACCGAGACCTCGGCCGCCTCGAGTGAGACAACCGAAGCGCCTGTCGACGCGACCACGGCCGACACCGAGCCGGCCGCCCCTACCGGGTGGACCGTCGATACCTCGGCATGCTCCGACCCGGAGCGTGCCGAGCAGCCGATCGAAGGATCCATCAAGATCGGCTCAGCTGTGCCGTTGTCGGGTTCTCCCGCTGCCGCGTTCGGTCCGGTCAAGGATGGCTTCCAGCTGTACCTCGACTACGCCAGCGCCCAAGGCCTGCTGCCGGGTTACACCATCACGGCCGACATCCGTGACGACCAGTACGACGCCGGGCAAACTCCCGGTGTCGTCGATGGATTGATCGACGATGGCGTCGATATCTTCTCCGGCATCATCGGCTCGCCCAACAACCTGGCAGTGCGCGACACGCTGAATGAAGAGTGCATCCCGCAGCTGCTGGCCCTCACCGGCTCGCCGGCATGGGGCGAGGTCGCCGACTACCCGTGGACCACGGGCGCGCTGATCCCCTACGACATCGAGGCCTCGATCTACGCGACCAAGCTCAACGAACTGAAGCCCGGTGCCACGGTGGCTCTGTACTACATCAACAATGAGTTCGGCAAGGCTTACGTCGACGCCTTCAAGGAGCAGGCTGCCGAGTTCGGCTTCGAGATCGTCGACGAGCAGACCGTCGAGCCGGGTGTCAACGATCCCCCCGTCACGCAGGTCGGCAGCATTGCCGGAAATCTGCCCGATGCCATTGTGGCGATCCCGTTGGGCCTGCAATGCCCCGTCTTCCTCGGCGAACTGGCCAATGCCAAGGCTCAGACGCCCGGATGGGCGCCGCCGGTGTTCGTCACCAACACGTGTGCGTCGAAGCTGTTCTTCGGTTTGGCCGGCCCTGCTGCCGAAGGCGTGTACACGTCGAACCACCTCGTGGATTCGAACGACCCGAAGAATGCCGAGCACCCGGGTATCAAGCTGTTCCTCGAGCAGTACGCCGCCGCCGGCCTCGCCGGCGACCCGGGCGTCACCGAAGCTGGATGGACAGTGGGCGAAGCGACCGTCGCCATCTTGAAAGCTGCGCTCGAGTCGGGCACCCTCAGCCGCAAGTCGATCATCGAGGCGGCGCGCAACCTCACATTCACGCCATCACTGGTGCGAGATGGCGTGCAGTACAAGATGAACGGCGATGCCGATGCGTATGCGTTCCAGACGCTGCAGGTCTTGCAGTGGAGCGTCGCGACGCAGACGTTCACCGAGATCGGCGATCCGATCACGGAGTTCGAAAGCTGAGCACAGCATGTGCAAAGGGCCCCACCCGAACAAATCGGGTGGGGCCCTTTGGTTTGTGCGACTGGTTCACCCCGTCGTGATGCAGGCGAAGAACTTCTGGATCACCTCGGGTGTCGGTGTGCCGCCGGCAGCCACCAGGTTTCGCAGCGATTCGTCGGACAGCAATGACTTGAAGCACTCCCGGTCCACCTTCATGCCGGCCGCCTCGAACTGAGTGATCATCACATCGATCGCTTCTTCGGGGACGCTCGCATCACTTGGCAGCCCACCCGCCGGAATGGTGATGCCCAGCGGCAACGTGTCGTCGCCCGGCAGGACGGCACTGTCGGTGGCGGTCGGTAGGGTCAGGTCGTCGCCCCCACAGGCCGACAACAGTCCCAACGCGGCAATGGATGCGAGTACTCCGGCGACGATCGGTTTCATGTTTGTCCCTTCGGTCAGGACACCAGTGTGGCGCATTCCTACACAGGAATCGGTTCAACTGCTGCTGATCTCATCCGCGACCGCCGAGCCGCGTCGCCCGTGGCGATGACCAGACCAACCCACACCAGGGCGAATCCGGCCACGCGTGACGGCGGCAGGGCCTCGTGGAACACCAGCCAACCGAGACCGAAGTTGATCGTCGGCACGATGTAGTTGAGGGGACCGATCACCGTCAACGGCATTCGCTGGGCGGCGAAGGCGAACAAGGTCAGCGGCACGATCGTCGCCAGACCGCTGCACAGCACCAACGCGAACTGGGCGGCCGTTGCCGAGTTGGGGATGCTGGTGGAGCGACCGGCAAGCACGGCGACGGCGACGACGGCCGGCACGAGCACGATGAAGCTCTCGGCCGCCATGCTCTCGACCGGCGTCAGCGGCACGTGCTTCTTGAGGTAGCCGTACACGACCCACGATACGGCGATCACCAGCGCCAGCCACGGTATGCGGCCATAGCTGAACGTCAGGATTCCGACGGCGATGACAGCGAGCACGAACACGAACTCCTGTGCCCGGCTGACCTTCTCGTGCAACACGGCCACACCGACCGCCATCGTGCCGAGTGGGGCCAGGAAGTAGCCGAGCGCCGTCTCGATGACGTGATCGTGCACGACGGCCCACACATAGGTCGTCCAGTTGATCGCCAGAACGATGGCGCACATCACGACGCTGCCGAGCAGACCCCGATCGCTCAGCAGCGGGCGCAGATGCTGCCAACGATGCGAGACCGACAGCACGATTGCCATGATGGCCGCCGAGCAGATCACCCGCCAGCCGATCAACTCGACCGCATCGAACGCCTCGAGATTCCGCCAGTACAAGGTCAGCGCGCCCCACACGAGATAGGCAGCGACGCCCGCAACGATGCCGCGTTGTTGTTCGTCCGAGCTCACTCCCCGATGCTACGGACGGGCGCAGGCGATGGCCAATGCATTGAGTTCGCGGCAGCGGCGCAGGTCGTGGCTGGGGTCGAGTTGCAAGGTGTCGTGCAGAAAGCAGAACGACAGTCCGCTGGCGGGGTCGACCCAGCACAGTTGGCCTCCAGCGCCGGGCTGTCCGAAGGCGCGTGGAGCATCGGGGAACCATCGGTAGTTGTGCATGCCATCGTCGCCGGCGACGATGCCTGCGATGGTGCGGTTGGCCGGCACGCCGTCGCTGGCGTTGATGCTGCCGTTGCGAACCGTGCCCGTCGCGTCGGCCAGCCAATCGGCGGGATGCGCATCGTCGGGATTGTGCAGGAACGACTGGTAGATCAGGACGATATCGACGGCCCGGGCGATCCCTCCGCCTCCTGGAATGGCTGCCGCCTGGGCACGTGGATCGTTGAGACTCAGCAGTAGCTCGGGCGACACTGTGGTGTCTGGAACCAGGTCGGGTCGGCCGTATTCCGCCAGCAGAATCTCGTGGCTGGGCACCGACCCGGCCGTACGAATGGTCACAACGGGACTGGTGGCCGGGCCGAGCACGGACGGCGCGCCAGCAGGTGCAGCGACTCGCTGGTTGACGACGTCGGTGTAGGGCCGGCCCGACATCGTCTCGATCAATTCGGCGATCACCCAATGTGCGGCGATCGGGTGGTACTCGGTTCGCGTGCCCGACGGCCAGGCCAATGTCCATTCCGAGAACTGTTGGCGCCGAGCTTCGCTGGTACCCCAGCGGTCCGGGCCGATGAGTGCTTGGGGGAAGCCGCCCTGCATTGTCAACAGTTGCAGCACGGTGACATCCTGCTTGCCGTTGTCTGCGAAGCCGGGCACGTATCTGGCTACGGGAGCGGTCAATTCCACGCTGCCATCGGCCAGGTATGGCAGCAACGCCATGGCGACCAGCGTCTTGGTCGCCGAGAAGATCACGAATCTCGAATCGGACTGGGCCGAACCGAACGACGCACCGGCGACGATCTCGCCTTGCAGCCCGATCGCGAACTGAGCGCCCTGCGAATTGCCGTTGTCGATCTCGGCTTGGATGCGGTCGCGAAGGGCGTTGACTGCGGCAGTGTTGAGCATGGTTCGTAGAGTACGAGTTGACGTCGCCAGCGAAAGGGATCGAGTGTCAGGTCGAGGATTGCGCTCATCTGTGCACAGGCGGACGTGTCTGGGTGCCAACGATGTCGAGTTGGTTGCCGACGCGCATGGCGATCCCGATCATCCCGCGGTGCTGTTGTTGCACGGTGGCGGTCAAACTCGGCATTCGTGGGGCACGACTGCGCACGTACTCGGCGCAGCGGGCTTCTACGCGGTCAATGCCGATCTGCGCGGTCACGGCGAGTCGGGTTGGGATCCGTTCGGCGACTATTCGTTGACCGCGCAGATGGCCGACGTCGAGGCGTGGTGCCGCGAACTCGACCACCCGGCTATCGTCGGGGCGTCGATGGGGGGCCTCGCCGGTTTGTGGACCGAAGGCACGCGAGCCGCCAGCCACCATCCGCCCGCGGGATCATGCCTGGTACTGGTCGATGTCGCCCACCGCAGCGAGGCCGAAGGAGTCGAGCGAATTGTCAGCTTCATGCGCGGCAATCCGCAAGGCTTCGCAACCATCGACGAGGCGGCCGACGCGGTGGCCGAGTATCTGCCGCACCGGCCGAGACCGTCGAGCAGCGATGGACTCGCTCGCAATCTGCGCCAGGGCGACGACGGTCGCTTCCGATGGCACTGGGACCCCCAGTTCATGGCCGGCGACCGGCCACGTTCCAGCGTCGACTTCGACATCTTTGCCACCCACGCCCGGCACTTGCAGTTACCGGTGCTGCTCGTCCGCGGTGGGCGCAGTGATGTGTTGAGTCTCGACACCGCTGCCGAGTTCTTGTTGCTGGTGCCGCACGCTGAGTTCGCCGACATCGGCGATGCTCATCACATGGTGGCGGGCGATCACAACGATGCGTTCGCTGCGGCCGTCGTCGAGTTCCTGACTCGTATCATCACGCCTCGACACTGAGTGCAAATGGACATCGTCGTCGCTCCCGATCCTCGCGAGGCCGCCAGCGAAGCCGCGTCGTGGATTGCCCGGCAGTTGCGCAATGCCGTCTCGAGACGGGGTGCCGCGTCGATCGCCCTCAGCGGCGGGTCGACGCCGGCACTGATGCTGGCTCAACTGGCTGACCTATCGGTGCCCTGGTCGGCGACGACCATCTTCCAGGTCGACGAACGCGTCGCGCCCGACGGTGACCCTGATCGCAACGCAACAATGCTCGACGTCCTGCGGTCACATCGGCCTTCGATCCGGCTGATGCCCGTTACCGCGTCGGACCTCTTGGCGGCGATGCATCAGTACGCTGCGCTGCTGCCCGATCGGCTCGACATCGTCCACCTCGGTGTGGGCGACGACGGCCATACGGCGTCGTGGCCGCCCGGTGATCCGGTCATCAACGACGTCGAGATGGTGGCGATGTCGGGGGAGTACCAAGGCAGGGTGCGCATGACGCTGACCGTTCCCGTCGTCAACGCGGCCCGTCGCCGGCTGGTGCTGGCCACCGGTACGGCCAAGGCGCCGATCATCGAACGGTGGCTGCTGCACGACCATGCGCTGCCGGTGGATCGTGTGGGCCGTGGCAACACCACGGTAGTTCTCGACACCCCAGCAGCAGCGCGGCTGCCCTACCACGCCCGTTAGCGTCTGGCCACGATGGATATCACGACGACACCCGCCTGGTCAGCGCTGCAGTCGGCGGCTCGGCCGACGCACCTGCGCACGTTGTTCGCCAAAGATCCACAGCGATCGGCGCGCTATCGCCTGCAGGCCGGAGACCTGCTGATCGACTACGCCAAGCATCAGATCGACGACGACGTCGTGCGCCGGCTGCTGGCGGTAGCAAGCACCGCCGGTGTCGAAGCACGGCGGGCAGCGATGTTCGCCGGCGAAGCCATCAACGTCACCGAGCGGCGTGCCGTGTTGCACACGGCCCTCCGTGCACCACGTGATGCGGTAGTGATGCTCGAGGGTCACAACGTCGTTCCCGACGTGCACGACGTGCTCGGTCGCATCACCACGTTCGCCGATCGGGTGCGCAGTGGGGCATGGCGCGGGGCGACCGGCGAGACGATGCAAACCGTCGTCAACATCGGGATAGGCGGCAGCGATCTCGGTCCGGCGATGGCCTTCTTGGCGACCGAGGCGTTCGGTGACCACAACCTGCGTTGCCGGTACGTCAGCAATGTCGACGGCGCCGACATCACTCGCAACCTTGCTGATCTCGATCCGGCGACGACACTGTTCATCGTCAGTTCGAAGACCTTCACCACCGTCGAGACGCTGACCAACGCCGGCCAGGCCCGGCACTGGCTCGTGGCAGCGCTCGGCGAAGCCGCCGTCAGCAAGCACTTCGTCGCGGTCAGCACCAACGCGTTCGAGGTTGCTGCGTTCGGCATCGACACGGCGAACATGTTCGGTTTCTGGGACTGGGTCGGTGGGCGGTACTCGGTCGATTCGGCCATCGGGCTGTCGTTGGCGCTGTCGATCGGACCTGCGCGATTCCGGCAGTTCCTCGACGGATTCCACACCATCGACCGACACTTCGTCGAAGCTCCCTTGCACCTCAACGCACCTGTGGTCATGGCGATGCTGGGGATCTGGTACGCCAACGTGCTGGGCGCCGAGACCAAGGCCGTGTTGCCGTACGCCCACGAGTTGCGACGGTTTCCCGCCTACTTGCAGCAACTCGACATGGAGTCCAATGGCAAGAGCGTGCGTCTCGACGGCGAAGGTGTTTCAACGACCACCGGGCAGATCGTGTGGGGCGAGCCCGGCACCAACGGTCAGCACGCCTTCTACCAGTTGCTGCACCAGGGTACGCGGCTGGTGCCGATCGACTTCATCGGCTTCGCCCAACCAAACCATTCACTGCTCGAACAACACGATCTGCTGATGGCAAACCTGTTTGCCCAGGGCGAGGCGCTGGCATTTGGCAAGACGCTCGACGAGGTGATTGCCGAGGGCATCCCCACCCATCAGCAGCCGCATCGGGTGTTCCCCGGCAATCGGCCGAGCACGACGATCCTCGCCCCGCGGCTGACCCCGAACGTGCTCGGCCAACTGATCGCGCTGTACGAGCACATCGTGTTCGTGCAGGGGTGCGTATGGGACGTCAACAGTTTCGATCAGTGGGGCGTCGAACTGGGCAAGGCTCTGGCCAATCGCATCACGCCGGAGCTCGTCGGCACGGATCTGCCGCAGCACGACTCATCGACCGCCGCCTTGATCGAGTGGTACCGCGCCAACCGCCGCGTCTAGATCAGGCATATCCGGGAAACGAGGGTGTTCGTGCTCGCGTATGATCAGCGAATCGCGAGCGAGGGGTAGCGGTGGAGTCTTGGTCTTGAATCACGCGGAGACGCGTACGGTGCTGTTCACCGACCTCCGCGACTCGACCGCGCAACGGGTGCTACTGGGCGACGACACGTTCGACGGGCTCCGCCACGAACATGATCATGTGTTGACCACTGCGGCGACGCAGCACAGTGGGCGCATCGTCAAGTCAACCGGCGATGGTCTGAACATCGCTTTCTGCTCGGCATCACACGCCATTGCCTGCGCGTCGGCGATGCAGCGCGGCGTCGAGCGACTCAACAGGCGCAAGCCAGAAGCGCAGCATCTCCAACTCGCAATTGGGATCTCGGCCGGCGACGTGGTGATCGAGGATGGCGATGTTCACGGAACGCCTGTCGTCGAGGCCGCTCGGTTGTGCGCCAGGGCCCGTGGCGGCGAGATCCTGGTTGCCGACGTGGTTCGTCTGCTGGCCGGCACGCGGGGAGCTCACGATTTCGAGTCGCGAGGTAAGATCGAACTGAAAGGCCTCGCCAATCCGGTCAGAACGTGCGCCGTGGTCTGGCACTTGCCGGTGGTGGTGCCAATTCCTTTGCCCGACCGCTTTGCCCCGAGTGCCGGCGAGTTTGTCGGGCGTGATTCGGCGCGCGAGGTCCTCCTGAGAGCGTTCAAGGAGGCGACGACCGGTGCACGACAGTTCGTCGTCGTAGTGGGTGAACCCGGGATCGGGAAATCGCGGCTGTCGCGCGAAGCGGCAGCGACCATGTACGACGCAGGGGCTGTGGTTCTGGCAGGGCGATGTGAGGAGGGTCTCGGCGGCCCGTTCCAATTGTGGACCGGTGTGCTCGGTCACCTGATCGCGCACCTGCCCGACGAGATCATCACCGACCATTTGGCCACGCACGGCAGCGAGATCGTCAAGATCGTGCCCGACATCCGGCAGCGTTACCCAGGAATTGACTTCCCGCCACCACCCACGGCGGACTCAGCGCGACATCGCCTGTTCGAAGCCATCGCTGCACTCCTGATCACTGCCACCGCCGACAGGCCGATGGTGATCGTGCTCGACGATCTGCAATGGGCCGACGTGCCGTCGCTGCAGTTGCTGCGCCACCTGGTACGAATCGCGCCCGAGTCTCCGATTCTGCTGATTGGCACATATCGCGATACCGAGCTCGATGGATCGCCACTCGTCGAGACCTTGGCCGACCTCCGACGCGACGACCTGTTCGAGCGAGTCGCTCTGCATGGCCTCTCCGAAGCAGAGCTCGGCGAATTCCTGGCGACACGGCTCGATCATCCGCCGACGCCGGAGTTCGTCAGCGCCCTGCTGGTCGAAACCGGCGGCAATCCATTCTTTGCCGACGAGGTGCTGGCCCACCTCGTCGAGTCGAACCCGGTGGGTGAACTCACCGGATCCTCTGCGCTCGAGGTATTCGTGGATCGACTCGGCGTGTTCGATGGTGTGCGTGACCTGCTCGGTCAACGAATGGCGCGGCTTCGCCGAGCCTCGGTTCAGGCGCTGGAGACTGCCTCCGTGATTGGGCGGGAGTTCGATCTGGCCACCCTTGCGTCGCTGAATCTGGTGGTCGAAAGCGAGCTGCTTGCATACCTCGACAGCTCGATTCGCGCCGGTCTGATTCGGCCCGACCCGAAGCTGCCTGGTCGATACGCGTTCACTCATGCACTCGTGCGTCAGAAGTTGTACGGGGATCTGGGCACCACTCGGCGCGTCAGATTGCATTGGTCAGTAGGCGTAGCTCTGCAGGCAGCGAACTTCGACGATGTCGATGCCGTCGCCTATCACCTCAACGAAGGCGTGCTCGCCGGCGATACCGGGGTGGCCGTCGATGCCACATTGGCGGCCGGTACCAGAGCACTGCAGATGTCTGCGTTCGAAACGGCGGTCGACCACTTTGCGAATGCGCTAGTGCTTCTCGATCAGACCAAGCTCGATCAGGCTGGAATCATCGACAACGAACGACGGTATGCGGCGCTCGTTGGTCTGGGCGATGCGCACGTCGCGCTGTCGAACGTCGCCGGGTACACCGAGGCGTTTCTTGCCGCCGCCGAGGTGGCGCGGGCCGAGGGTCGAGCCGATCGACTGGCCCGCGTGGCCTTGGGTATCGGCACGCACGCCCTCATCGTTCGCCTCGCCCCCGAGACGGCAGCACTGTTCGACGAGGCGATCGATGCGCTCGGACCCGATGACTCGATCGAGCGCTCGATGCTGCTCAGCTACCGCGCCTTCCACCGCGCAGTCACGCCGGGAGTTGCCGAGAATCGTCACGCCGAGATCGACCAGGCCGCCGCCATCGCGGTTCGCGTCGGCGATCGCCGCGCCGCGGCGCAGGCTACGTTCGCCCGGGCTTCGGCATTCCGCGGGTCGCCACGGGTCGACGAGATGGTGGAGTTGGCCGACGCGTTAGGCGAGACGGCTGTCGAACTTGACGACATCATGTTGCAGACCCAGGCGCATCTGATCGGCGGCACCGCCCAAGTGCAGCGCGGCGATCGAGCGGGATGGCAGCGGGCCGCTGACGGGTTGAAGGTGCTCGCGGAACGACCCAGTGGAACGTACGCGCGTCCGTGGTCGAGCCTGTGGGAGACGGTCGAATTGGTGCTCGACGAGCGATACGTCGACGCAGAACACAACGCATCGGCCGGAGCGGTCGCGTGGCACGCGCACCCGATCGTCGCGTTGTCGTTCCGTTCGCAGCAGTGGTGCTTGCTGCGGTGGCGTGGCCAGCATCGCGTCGGCGCCGACTTGATCCAGCCGTGGTTGGATGCTCCGGGTACCGCCAGCATGCGCGCTGTCCTGGCGTGTCTCGTGCTCGACGACGATCCTGAGGGCGGCCGCGCTGTGCTCGATCACTTTGCCAGAGACGACTTTGCCAGCGCCAGACTGCAAGCGGCGCAGCGACCGATGCTCTTCGCCCACCTCGCCGAGCTGTGTGTACGCACCGGCTCGGGCGTGCATGCTCCGGCGATAGAGCGGTTGCTCCAGCCGTATTCGGGTCAGATGTTGCTCAGCCCTTCGACCATCTGGGTACTGGGCGCTGCCGACACGGCCCTGGCAGGGCTGGCGTCGCTGCAAGGTCACCGAGATGTGGCCGACGACCTGTTTCAGCGAGGCATCGCTCTCGAGCAACAGGTTGGTCTGGCGCTGCTGGCCTCGACATCGCGGTTCTGGTACGCGGACCATCTCTCGCGATCCCGGTCCGCCGCCCACCGGACGAAGGCTCTGCAGCTCGTTGCTCGCTGCCTCAGCCATTTCGAACCCATCAACTTCCACCTCACCGATCGCGCCGAACATTTGCGCGAGCAGCTGGGCGGTTAGTCGAGCGGGATCACTCTGGCGAACAACGCCTTCAGATATCCGCCCTGCGCGAACGTCACCGGGTGATCGATGGCGTGGCCGGTGCGGCGCACTTCGACAAGGTCGTAGCCGGCGCGTTGCGCGGAGCCGCGCACGGTCGCGAAGAACTGCTCCTCGGTGATCCGGCTCGAACACGACGCCTGTACGAGCAAGCCGTCGGTACGCACGAGTTGCACAGCGCGTTGCGTGAGTTGACCGTAGGCGTGCAGCGCTCGCTCGATGTTCGACTTGCGTTGCGCGAACGCCGGTGGGTCGACGACCACGATGTCGTAGTGCTTGCGACGCTGGATGAGCCGGTCCATTACTTCGTAAGCGTCGCCGATCATTGCGTCGTGTTCGCAATGGCGCACGTTGGGCAGCGCAGCGTTGTGGGCGAAGTTGCGCTGAGCGGCGGCCAGCGTCGGCTCGCTCTGGTCGACACTGGTCACCCTGGTAGCTCCGCCCGCGGCCGAGTACACACCGAACCCGCCGGTGGCAGAGAAGATGTCGAGGACCCGCATACCCGCAGCCATCGAACCCACCAAGGCCCGGTTGTCGCGCTGATCGAGGAAGTAGCCGGTCTTCTGGCCGTTCACGACGTCGGCCTCGAACGTCAACCCGTTCTCGCGGAACAGCACCGGCGCCGCCGGCGTGTCGCCGATCAGTGCCATGCCCTCGGTCAAGCCGTGCAGGCGTTGGTCGGCCATCGTGCGCGCCAGGCGTAGCACGAGCGCGGTCGGCTTGAACCGTTCGCCGATCACGTGCACCAGTGTGCGGAGGTGCGGTATCCAGACCGGGCTGTAGAGCTTCAGCACCAACGTGTCGGCATATCGGTCGAGCACCAGCCCAGGGAAGCCATCGTTCTCACCGTTCAACACCCTGTACCCGTCGGTGTCGTCGCCGATAGCGGCCCGGCGCTCGACCGCGGCGTCAATGCGCAGCTGCCAGAAGGGGGTGTCGATGGTGGCCGGCTTTCCGTGGTGCAGGACCCGGATCCGGATCGGCGACCCTGGGTCCCACAGTCCAATTGCCACGAAGTTGCGATCGTTGTCGAAGATCACGGCGAGATCGCCGACCACGCCACGATGGCTGATCGACGAGATCGACTCGTTGAAGATCCACGGATGGCCGGCCGCGATCTGCCGCCGGGCATCGGGGGTGACTCGAACCGCCATCCGCTTCTCACTCACCACGGGAAGCTGGTCGAGCACGGACATGCGATCCGACATTGGATCAGGGTATGCGGATGTTGTGCCGAATTCCCTACGCTCCGCTCATGACCGATCAGCTGGAGCGCACCACGAACCTGCTCGCCCTGCTGCTCGAGACGCGAGTGCCACTGACCCTCGACGACATCGTCAATCAGTTGGGCGACCAATATCCGCCCGGGCACGCTGCGATGCGCGGTGCCTTCGAACGCGACAAGGGGTTGCTGCGCGATGTCGGTGTGCCGATCGAGACAGCGGTGCTCGGTGGTACGCATGCCGGCCAGACGGCGTATCGAGTCGACCGTGATCGGTACGAACTGCGCGATCTCGACCTGACCGACGACGAGCGTCGGGCGCTGCAGGTGGCCGTTGCCGCGGCGCGCACCTCTGAGGCCGAGTTCGGAATGTTGAAGCTCGGCGGCGTCGCCGACAGCTCCGCGTCGATCACCGCCAATCTCCCCCAACTCGAGCTGTTGCCGTCGCTGCGAGAGGCGATCGCGGCTCGCGCAACCATCGCCTTTCGCTACCACGCCGCGCCACGCACACTGCAGCCCTATGCGCTGCTGCTTCGCGAAGGCTTCTGGTATGTGATCGGGCACGACCTCGGTCATCTCGAGGTGCGCACCTATCGGGTCGATCGCATCGAGGGCTCGATCGAGCACGGAGAGGGTGATGAGTTCGAACGCCCCGACAACTTCGACCCGCGAACCGTCTTCCCCGCGGATCCGAAAGAACTGGGCGAGGGCGGCCAGACCGCGATTGTGCGCATCGATGGAAGACGAGCGACGTTCGTGGTGCGCGAGCTCGGTGACGAGTCGGTTGTTCGCCGGTTGCCCGACAACGGTGTCGAGGTCGAGGTGCCCTGCAGCAATCTGGACGCCTTTCGTTCGTGGCTGTTCGGCTGGGGAGTGCACGCCGAGGTCGTCGCGCCGGCGGATGTGCGCGATGGTTTGATCGACTGGCTGCGGACGATGGCGAGTCGGTCGTGACACCTCGTCGTGGGCCGCGTCGGTCGGCGGAACGGCTGCGCCGCCTGTTGGTGATGTTGCCGTGGTTGATGGAGCGCGGTGAGGTTCCCGTGGCCGAGATGGCCGCCCGGTTCGAACTGACCGAAGCCGAATTGATCGGCGATCTCGAACTGTCGGCGCTGTGTGGCCTGCCACCGTTCATCGATGAGATGATCGACGTCTTCATCGACGAAGGTGTGGTGTTCGCCGGTTTGCCGCGGCTGTTCACCAAACCGCTGCGTCTGACGGCACCCGAGGGTTTTGCGTTGCTGTCGTCGGGCAGGGCAGCGATGCAACTGCCCGGCGCCGATCCTGATGGCGCACTGGCCAGAGCTCTCGACAAGTTGGCCGGTGTGCTTGGAGATGACGGCGTGGTGGTCGACGTGCCGCAGCCGCCGGCGACCGGCGACCTGGCTTCGGCCGTCAACGACAATGCCCGGTTGAGCGTGCGGTACTGGTCGGCAAATCGAGACGAGGAGACCGAGCGGGAGATTACGCCGCGGTCGATCTTCCTCGATCGCGGGCATTGGTACGTGATCGCCGATGACAGTCGGTCGGGTGAGTCACGTACATTCCGTATCGACCGTTTCGAGCACTGGGAACGCACCGGCGTGATCGACTCGCCGGCGCAGGGATCGAGCACCATCGTGCCGCCGAGCGGCGATCAGTGGTTCACCGATGGTGACGTGCCATCGGTGGTGCTACGCCTGGCCCCGCAGGCTCGCTGGGCTGCAGAGCGGTATCCGCTACGCGAGGAGCACCACGACGACACGTCGGGAGTGATGGTGGTCAGTATGGCTGTGGCCAGCGAGCAGTGGCTGCGCACATTGCTGCTGCGATTGGGTCCGCACGCCGCTGTGCTCGAGCCGCCGGAGTGGCACGATCTGGGCGCCGACTCGGCGCGGCAACTGCTGGAGCGCTACGAGGTGACCGACAGCTGAGCGGCACTGGTGATGCCGTGGGCTCGCAACAGGTGAGGCAGCACTGCCGCTGTGGCGTCGGCATCGGCCAGAGCATCGTGCGGTCGAACCAGGTCGATGCCGTAGCGGGCGCAGAGATCGCCGAGACGATGCGACAGTTGCCGATCGGGGTCGAGACGGCGCGACAACGTGAGCGTGCACAGTGGATTGTCGATGGGAACCGCCACCCCGTGGGTCTTGCCTGCCTTACGCAAGAACTCGGCATCGAACGCCGCGTTGTGGGCCACGAAGTGGGCATCGGCCAAACGGGAGGCCAGCTCGGTCAATACTTGACTGCCCGGCGGCGCAGCCCGCACCATCTGGCGACGGATGCCATGAATTCCTACTGGCCCGACGCGGAACCACCACCGTCGGCGCGGAGCGACCAGGCTGGACCATCGATCGAGCACACGACCGTTGCCATCGACCACGACCAGGCCGATCTGGAGCACGTGATGCCGGCGAAGTGATAAGCCCGACGTCTCGACATCGACGACGGCGAACCGCATGTCGTCGAGCGTGTCGTCGAGCATGTCGTCGAGCTCCACTTCCATGATCCCAACCCTACGCCGGGGGTGTGACGCGGGATGGCTCGCGGCCACCGCAGTTACAACAGCTCGGCGGCGAGGCTGGCGACGGCGCTGCGCTCGCACGAGGCCAAGGTGATGTGCCCGAAGCAGCGCTGACCACCAAAGGCCTGGATCAACACTGCGAGCGCATTGTTCGACTCGCCCATGTACGGGGCGTCGATCTGGCTGGTGTCGCCCGTGAAGATCACCTTGGTGCCCTCACCGATACGGGTCAGCACGGTCTTCAGCGTGGTCGGTTCGAGGTTCTGGGCCTCGTCGACCACCACGATCTGACGATGCAGCGAGCGGCCGCGCAGGAACGTCACCGATTCCAACGACAGCTGATTGCGGCCGACCAGCTCGTCGATCAGGCGATTGGCATCGTTGCTGCTGCGCTGATCGGTGAGGGCGACGATCGCATCGTGGATGGCCGACATCCATGGGTCGAGCTTTTCTTCGAGCGTGCCGGGCAGGAACCCAACTTCGGCCCGGCCCACCGGGACCAACGGGCGATACACCGCAAGTCGTTCATAGCGGCGCGTCTCGACCACCTGCTCGAGGCCAGCAGCGATGGCCAGCAGCGTCTTTCCGGTGCCGGCGCGGCCGTCGAGGGCGACCACACTGACGTCGGGGTCGAGCAGCAGTTCGAGGGCGAAGCGTTGTTCCTTCGATCGGGCCCGCAGGCCCCACGCCTCTGGTGCGTTGTGATGCAGCAGCATGAGGTCGTCGTCGACGCGGCGGGCCAACGCCGACTGTGACCCGGAACGAAGGACGGCAAATCCGTTCTCGTGGAGGTGACTACAGGCGGGAACCGAATCAATGGCGATGCCTCCAGCCGCGTAGAGGCAGTCGATCGACTCGTGGGTGGCCTCGTAGGTCCCCCATCCGGCTGGACGGGTAGCCAGGCTTCGACCGACCGGGCGGTGCTCGTCGGCCTGCAAGCCAAGATGCGCTGCCTTGATACGGAGCGCGGCATCGTTGGAGACCACACAGGTCGGTCCATGCATCTGCTGGCCGAGCGCAGCGCCGATGATGCGGTTGTCGGGTAGCGACGGGTCGAGGCCGTGCTCGATCAGGAGGTGCTTCTGTACGCCGTTGATCTCGATCTTCACGGTGCTGGCCGACGAACCGTCGCCGACCGGCGTGGCGTCGGCAAGCGATCCCCCCGCGTTCACACGCAACTCCTCGACCGTGCGCAGCGCGGTGCGCGCTGCCCGACCCACGTCGTCCGGACGGCTCTTCAGGCCGTCGAGCTCCTCGATGACCGTCAGGGGAATGACCACGTCGACGCCGATGAAGCTGGCAATACACGACGGGTCGGCGACGAGCACCGAGGTGTCGAGCACGATCCGAGTTCGCACACCCCCCTGGACATCGACATGACGAGCATGGGTAGGGGCGAGATCAGTCAACGCAACTCCAATCGTCGGTTCGGGAAGACAAGCGAACTGAGCAACGTGACAGTTGTAGCCGAGGAGTCGAGGTCGATGGTGGATAGTGGTCGCTACCTGGCCGCGACTTCTGGTTGTTACATCGCGGCGGGCACGCCCGGGTCGAGTTCGACCCCGCAGCTGTTGAGAGCGAACGACACGACGTGATAGTTACCGACGGTGAAGATCACGTCGAGTAACTGTTGATCGCCGAGTCTCGCCGCCAGTGCGGCCCACGTCGGCTCACTGATGCAGGCGTCGTCGTGCAACTCATCGGCGGCGTTCAACAGGGTGGCGTCGTCGTTGCTCCACCCGGCTTCGGCGACCGGCAACTTGGTCTTCTGCACCTCGACCGGGCTGATGTCGCACTGCAGCGCGATGAGCGCGTGCTGGCTGAACTCGTACTGCGATGCGCAGCGCCAGCCGGTTCGCAGGATCAACAGCTCGCGATCGCGCTGCGCGAGCGAGTTCTTGGCAAGCACATGGGTGGCAAAAACCAGCCAACGACGCAGCAGCGCGGGATGATGAGCGAGTGTGCCGAAGATGTTCAACGGCGATCCGTCGGGTGCGCGTAGCCCGGCCTTGTCGAACAGTTCCGCCACCTCCGTGCTCGGCGCAGTGACCGGTGGGATGCGAGGGGTGTGCATGTCGTCATCTTGACGCAGCGGCAGAATGTGCATGTGATCGAGCCGCCGTGCCCATTCTGCGATGCGATCGCCGGCGCGTTACCCGTGCGCACCGTGCTGGACGATGACATCGCGATTGCCTTCCTCGACCGCTCGCCGGTGTTCAAGGGGCATGTGTTGGTGGCGCCGAAGCGGCACACGCTGACGCTGGCCGACCTCGACCGTGATCTCGTCGGGGCGCTCTTCGAGCGTGTGCAGCGGGTCTCGGCGCGGATGCCGGCCGCCCTCGGTTGTGACGGAACGTTTGTGGCGATCAACAACGTGGTCAGCCAGAGCGTGGCGCACCTTCACGTACACGTCGTACCTCGTCGTCGCAAGGATGGTCTACGCGGATTCTTCTGGCCGCGCGTGCGCTACGAATCCGACGCCGAGGCCGACGAATACGCCGAGCGACTTGCTGCAGCACTGGCTGAGTAAATACTCCCCAGTAGTGACTCAACAGACGATGCACATCTCGATGCCGCGTGGGTCGCGCTGACCATCGCCGAACACTCGGTGCTCGCCGCGTCGGAATCGCTGCGCGCTCCACAGCACGGCGTAGGCGTCGAGCAGATCATCGATCGACGCACCCTTCGGCGCGTGCAACGGGATGTCGAAGTGTTCGGTCAGGAGCCGCCGGCGTATCACCAGGCCATCAACGGTCTTCTTGGACGGAAGATTTCGGTCGGCGTTGAGCATCTTGAACGTGCACTCGGGATGGACCTCGATGAGAGAGCAGGGTGTTCCCGAATCGAGGAGGTCGTCCAGTTCGGCAACCTTGTGCATGATGTTGAAGGTCTGCTTGGAGATTCCA
>JAYTZE010000008.1:0-9096 GCA_043742385.1 Ilumatobacteraceae bacterium | reverse complement strand
GGGAACTGGCCTTCAACGTCAACGTGCACGCTCACCGCTGGGCGGCGAAGTACCTGTTGCCCGGCTGGCTTGCCCGTGGCGAGGGCTACTTCTGTGCGACCGCGTCTGCGGCTGGGCTGCTGAGCCAGATCGGCTCGGCACCCTATTCGCTGACGAAGCACGCTGCCGTGGCGTTTGCGGAGTGGATGAGCATCACCTATGGCGAACAGGGCGTGCGCGTCAGTTGCCTCTGTCCTCAGGGCGTCAACACCAACATGCTCAACGCAGGGCCGCTCAACTCCAACGGTGCCGGCAACGTTGTGCGCGCGGCCGGTGTGGTTCTGGAACCCGACGATGTTGCGGAGGTCGCCGTCGCCGTGATCCAAGCCGAGACGTTTCTCATCCTTCCCCACCCCGAAGTGCTCATGTATCTGCAGCGCAAGACCGGTGACTACGACCGCTGGTTGGCCGGCATGCGCAAGCTGCAGGCTCGGATCGTCGGCGACTGAGCGGCTGGCGATGTTTGCGGCCGACGTACTTGCGCAGCTGCGCCTGACCAGCGGCGAACCGGTGCGCTTCCGCAAGGCCGAGGGCGGACGCTGGCTACCGGGCAAGATGTCGGGTGTGGCGGTCGATGGCAGCATCACGATCCACGATGCCAATGGCGCGGCGCGCAGCTTGCGCCCCGAGCGGGTGGAGGTTCGCCGACCCGGCAGCCGTGGCCGGTTGACATGGCAGCTGGTCAGCGATGTGGCCATCACGTGGGAGCAGTTGGCCTTGTGGGGTGATCCGCCAGTCTCGAACACCGCACGTCGACGAACGTAACCTCGGCGCCCATAGGTCAGGGCTGGTTTGCTGCAAGCCTCGGCCCCAGTGGGTGCGATAACACGCCGCGGGTGGCACAAATCACGCCACGAGCTTTCTGCCAGCGCGAGCTAGCGGCGGTAGACCGGTCAGTTTAGGTTGGTGTGGGCGATGAACCGGACCGCGACCTCGGCGTCGCCGACCACATCACAACCCGACAGAGGCACCCGCCGCCACAACGTCAGCAAGATGTCACTGGCCGAACCGCGGATGGCGCAGTCGCCCTTGGAATGCTCGCGCGCCACGTCGAATCCGTCGGCCGACTCGCGCACGGTCCACTCCCCCGCCACGTCACCGCAGTGCAGATGCACCGAACCCCCGACCACTGCGGCACCCTCCGCCACATCCGCGATGAAGTGGGTCAAGAACTCGTCGATCCCGTCACTAGCGAGTGTGGCTTCGATCGGGTTCACCAAACCGGCGGCAGCGGTGGCATCCCACAGATGCACCGCCGTCTCTTGCATCATCCGACGAATGACGAAGCCAGCGGTCTTGTCGCTCGACCAGGTCCACACGGGCGTCGCCGGATCGGCCTCGGCGAGCGTCTTGAGGAGGTCGACTCGACCCCGGCGGTACATGTCGCCAAGACCCTCGTCGACGGGACGTGGCGGCTGCTCGTAGCCCTTCCAGTCGCTGCGCCGCTCGGCCACGATCGTGCGCCAGAAGTCCTGGACTTCGGTCAAGTGCCACAGCAGATCGGCCACAGTCCAACCGGGGCACGACGCAACAGCGGTGGAGAGCCCGGCAACCTCACACGCATCGACGAAGGCGATCGAGTCGCGATCGAGGGCGGCGATGAACAGGTTGGATTCCATCCCCGGATGGTGTCACATGGGCGCTACGGTCGACACCATGAGCAGCGCAGACAAGGACTTGAGCCCGCACGCCCGAATTGCCGAACGAATCATCGGCAACATCGTTCAGGCATCTGGCCCGGCGGTCTCCCCCGACGGCTCCACCATCGCGTTCGTGGTCAACCGGGTCGACATGGTCAAGAACAAGACCTTCTCGCAGGTCTGGTTGGCGGCTGCCGACGGCTCGACGCCTCCGCGGGCCGTGACTGGCGGCGACCACGACAGTGGTCCGGCCTGGAGCCCCGACGGCCGATCGCTGGCGTTCGCCTCGAGGCGCGCAGCCAAGAGCGGCGAGAGCACCCTGCACGTCTTGCCGGTTGCCTCACCCGGCGAGACCAGAACGATCGCAACCATGAAAGATGGTGTCGGCGAGATGTGTTGGAGCCCGGACGGGCGATGGGTCGCGTTCATCAGCCGCACACCTCACGAGCGCTACGACGCTGAGGATGAGAGTTGGCAGGCACCACGCAAGATCGAACGGTTCTTCAGCAAGCTCGACAACGAGGGCTGGATCTTCGATCGCCCCAATCACGCCTACGTCGTCGCCGCCGATGGCACTGGCGCGCCCCGCAACTTGACCCCCGGCGAGTTCCAGCACGACTCCATCACGTGGAAGCCCGACTCCTCAGGACTGGTGCTCAGCGCACAACGCCACGAGAGCTGGGACCTCGACTTCGCGGCCGCGCTCTATTCCGTGTCAATCGACGGCGACATCGAAGTCCTCACTGGAGTGACCGGCCTGTACACAGCGCCGGCTGTTTCGCCCGATGGATCGCAGGTGGCCTTCCTCGGGGCCGACGACTCGCAGACCTACCCACAAAACGTGCACGTCGCCGTGCTACCGGCCGGCGGTGGAGAACATCGATGGCTGTCGCGGGATCTGGATCGAACGTTTGAAACGACAGCAGGTGGTGCCCTCGTTGCCTGGCTCGATGACTCGACTGTGCTGGCCACAGCAGAAGACCGGGGTGAAACCCATCTGTACCGCGTGGCCCTCGATGGGGTCGTCCCGAAGCGCATCACGTCGGGCCCAATCACCGTGAACTCGTTCGATGCAGCGGGCGACACGATCGCCTATGCGGCCACAGCCGTCGACGCGGTCAGCGACATCTTCGTGTTCCACAACGGCACGCCGCGGCGATTGACATCCTTCGCCGAGAGCTACCGATCCGCGGCAAAGCCCAACACCTGGGAGCGTTTTGCTGTCGCCTGTTCCGACGGCAGTGGCGAGATCGACGCGTGGATCATGCAACCGATCGACTTCGATGCATCGTCGACCTATCCCGTGCTGCTCAACGTGCACGGCGGACCGCATACCCAGTACGGCGAGTCATTCTTCGACGAGGCGCAGGTACAGGCCGCTGCAGGCTTCGTCGTGATCATGAGCAACCCTCGCGGTGGATCTGGGCGCGAGCAGACATGGGGGCAGTCGATCCTGGGGCCACTCCACTCGGTAGCGCCGGGATCGGGCTGGGGCAGCGTCGATGTCGACGACGTGTTGGCTGTGCTCGACAACGCACTCCGGCGGTATCCATTCTGCGACGCAGATCGCGTCGGCATGCTGGGCGGGAGCTACGGCGGTTTCATGGCCACGTGGTTGGCTGGCCGCCACGGTGATCGCTTCAAGGCCATCTGCAGCGAGCGCGCCGTCAACAACATGATCACCGAGGAGTTCACCAGCGACATCTCCACGGTGTTCCGGGTCGAGATCGGCCCGAGCCCGATCGATGTGCCCGAGGAGTACGTCCGCATCTCACCGATTCGCTTCGTGCGCGACATCTCGGTTCCCATGCTGATCATCCACAGCGAACAAGACTTCCGCTGCCCGATCAGCCAGGCCGAGGAACTGTTCGTGGCGATGCGTCTACTCGGCAAGGACGTCACCTTGTATCGCTTCCCCGGCGAGGGCCACGAGCTCTCGCGCAGCGGCTCACCGATCCACCGACGCCAGCGCGCCGAGATCATCCTCGACTTTTTCGCCAAACACCTCGTCTAACTGGCGAACCAGGCGTCGATCAACTTGCGGGCGATCGAGATTGGTGGAGGGATCGCGGGCAGCTCGTCGCGGCGGAACCACTGGGCGTCGACGATCTCGGTCGGATCGATATCGATCTCACCCGCCCGCCATTGGGCCGTGAACCCCACCATCAAACTGTGCGGGAAAGGCCACGGCTGGCTCCCCCAGTACCGCACGTCACCAACCTCGATCCCTACTTCCTCGCGCACCTCGCGGACGACAGCACCCTCCAACGACTCACCGGGTTCGACGAAGCCGGCCAGACAGCTGTACAGCGGGCTGCGGAACTGCACGCCGCGGGCTAGCAATGCCTCGTCGCCTCGGGTCACCAATGTGATCATCGCCGGCGCCAATCGCGGGAAGGCCAACAGGCCGCACGACGGGCACCTCATCGCTCGTTCGCCAGGTTGCTGCTCGGTCGGAGTGCCGCATCGCCCGCAGAAGCGGTGCGTGCGAGCCCATTCGACGAGCTGCACGGCCCGGCCGGCCACCAGCCATTCGGCCTCACCAACCCGACCGAAGAACGAGTAGAGGTCCAGCGCTGCACCATCGGCCGGATCGTGACCGTGGGGAACATCGACGCCCCAGCAGGCTTCCTCGCCGAGCATTCCGAGAAAGTGGGCGGGCCAATCGTCGCTGTGGGGCATCTCGGTGACCCAGACCGAGCTGCCGACAACGTGGAAGTAGCGATGCAGCGACACCGCGACCGGTGCCGAATGCGCTGGGATGAAAGCCGACATGCCCCTCACCGTACGTGCGGGCACGAGCGATAGCCGAACGCGGTCGCAGTCGGCGATAGAACACTGCACATGCACAGGATCGTCCTATGCGTTGCGGTGGTAGCCACCGCCTGTCGACCCGGTTCCCCGCCGCGGCCAACGGCGACGACGCCGGCAACGCTCGAGCGCAATGCGACCATGCTTGCGATCGTCGATGGCGACACGATCGACGTGACGATCGACGGGCAGCGCGAACGCGTCCGCCTGATCGGCATCGATACTCCCGAGACGAGGAAGCCGAACACGCCTGTGCAGTGCTATGGCCCCGAGGCGACGAACTTCGCCGCTTCGTTGTTGGCGGATGGCGCTGCACTGCACCTCGAACGCGACGTCGTTGCGCGCGACGACTATGGACGCATGTTGGCGTACGTGTACTTGGCTGTCGATGGCGCGTTCGTGAACCTGGCCATGGTTCGCCAGGGATACGCCCGCCCACTGACGATCCCGCCCAACGTGGCGCACGCCGACGAGTTCGTAACGGCTGCACGGGCCGCCGAAACGGCCAACATCGGCCTGTGGGCCGGGTGTACCGGATAGCGTTCGCTGCTGATGGCCGCACTCGCCGAACGTCTCGGTTACGACGACGACGCAAAGCTTGTCATCATCTCGTGCGACGACCTCGGCGCGTGTCACGGTGCGAATCTCGGCGTGTACGGCGCCCTGCGCGACGGCGTGGCCACCTGCGCATCGATCATGGTGCCTGCACCGTGGGCGCGCGACGCCGCGTTGCGATACCTCCCAACCGACGACATCGGTGTGCACCTCACCCTGAACTGCGAGTACGAGGCATACCGTTTCGGCCCCATCACCCACGCCCCGTCGCTGCTCAGTGGTGAGTCGGGCTTCCCACGCCACATCTCCGACCTGTGGGAGCATGCCGACACTGAGGAGGTGTTGCGCGAATGCCGCGCCCAGATCGAGCGCGCCTTGGCTTGGGACATCGATGTCACTCATCTCACACCGCATCTCACGGCCATCACGCTGCGGCCCGAGTTCTTCGACGTCTACCTCGAACTCGCCGTCGAGTTCCGCTTACCTGTGCGACTGCCGTCGACGATCACCGCGGACCAAGCCGGGTTCCCGTTCCGCCACCTTGCCGCCGAGGAGGGCGTGGTCTTCCCCGACCACTTCAACCACGACTGGCGCGCCGGCAGCCGCGAGCGGGTCTACGCCGAAGTGCGCACGTTACAGCCAGGGGTGACCGAGATTCACGTGCAGCCGGCCATCGACAGCCTCGAGGTCCGGGCGCTCACCGAGGCCTCCGCCGGGTGGATCGACGACTACGAGCTGGTCACCAACGATCCAATGCTCGTGCAGCTACTGGCCGAAAGCGGCGCTGTATTGATCGGCTATCGCCAGCTCAGGGACGCGATGCGAGCCGGCTGATTGCAGCCGAGGCATCGCCATTGCGCAATACCTCGAACAGCGCTGCCGTCGAGCCTGTCGACTTCAACTTGCCCTGCATGAACGCCACCGTTGGGTCGAGCGCAGCGTCGGCCGCAGCGATCGTCACCACGACGTTGGCGTCGGCGGGGCCCTCGACGGCCTCGTCGTTTTTCCCAAAGGCAACCCGGTACTGAATGCTCACGGCGACACCGACGCACGAATGCCCGCGAACAGGTCGGTCTCCAACTCTCCATCGCCAGGCGTGCCGACCAGCGAGCGGGCCAGAATCCAATCTTCCCACGGATAGACGTCGGCGAGTTCCTCGTCGGTCAACCCGAACCACCACGGCTCGTTGGGGTCGACCTGTGTCGCGTGCGCTCGCAGTGCCCCACTGCGCGCCCACAGGAAGTTGCCCACATCAAGCCGCGTGGTGATGCGATGATCGTGTCCAGGTCGATCGAGCCAATCCTGTTCGAACGGCGACTCGCCACGCAGTTGAATCATCGCGTCGTGAACGGCCGTCAACCGGGCTTTCGCCCACACCGAGTAGTACAACTTTTTCACCTGGTACGGCTCGCCCTGCTCGGGATACCAGGCCGGGTCGCCGGCGCGTTCCCAGGCCAGCACGGAGATGTCGTGCACCTTGAGGTGGTCAGGATGCGGGTACCCGCTCTGGTCGTCGCCGTACGTGATCAGCACGTCGGCGCGTTGGGCACGAATGGCACCGACCAACTTCCCGACTGCCTCGTCGAGCGGCGCCTGGTGGAACGATTCGGGGTGCTCGTTCGGATCGGTGTCGACCATGCCCGAGTCGCGGTATCCCAGCATGACCACCTCGTCGAACCCGATGATCTCGGCGGATCGGGCAAGTTCGTGATGTCGTAACTCTGCCAGCCGTTGCTTTTCCTCCCCGGCACTCAACCCGTGAAATGGTTGACCGGGCTCGCGCAGCGCCGGGTTCTGCAGGTCGCCTTCCTCGCCGCCGGTACAGCACACCAACACGGTGTGCACCCCGTCGGCTTTGTACATCGCCATGGTCGGCGCGCCCTTCGAGGCCTCGTCGTCGGGATGGGCGTGCACGGTGAGCAGACAGAGCCGTTCCTTCACGGACGTGAACGCTATCGAGAGCAGCCGCCGCGTAGGCTCCATCGTCGTGCGACGCCTCGTGGTCCTTCCGATCTCCCTGGCTGCCCTGACATTGCTGGCGGCCGGTTGCCGCAGCGATGGCCGGGAAATGCGCCCAGCGTTGCCCAGCCAGGACGGCAGCGTCAGCACCACAGCGCCGTCGACGGTACCCGAGCTCGAAGACGACTTCTTCGACACCGTCGGCTCCGACCCGGCATCGCCTGCGGGCAATGTCGAGATCTCCACCACGGTCACCTCTGGTACCGGTGTCGCCACCCTCGCCCCGCTGGCGCCGGCACTCACCGTCACGGCCCCATGGCGCGATGGCGGTCCGATCGACTCCCGCTACACCTGCACGGGCGACAACGTTGCTCCCGCACTGAGCTGGACCGACGCCCCAGAAGGCACCCAAGAGATCGCACTCACCTTGATCGACCAGGACTTCGACTTCGACCACTGGACGCTGGCCGGGCTCGCGCCCGACGTCACCTCAGTGGCCGAGAACACAATGCCTTCGGGCGCGGCTGCGGCACTGAACGGGTCAGGAACCGCCGGTTACACCGGTCCATGCCCGCCCGCCGGCGTGACGCATACCTATCGCATCACGGTGCACTATCTCGATCGTGCGCTGCTGTTGACGTCCGGGGGTACCACCGCCGACATGCGCGCCGCTATCAACGAGGCAACCCTCGCCACTGCCCAACTCTCCGGCACGTTCACCGGCAGCTGAGTTCTCGCGCCTAGCCTCAGCGTCAGCTCATTCAGCAACGGTCGTTCTATGAGCTGACGGCGAGTTCGTCGAGGTAGCCGGCGAACTTCAGGAGCGCAGCGGCACGTCGCGTCGGGATGTGTTCCATCGGCGGGTCGGACGGGCGGTAGCCCTTCAAAACCTGACGGGCAACGGTGACCTTGTGTACCTCGTCGGGCCCGTCGTAGATCCGCGCCGCCCGTGCAGCTCGATACATCGACTCCAACGGCAAATCGGTCGTGTAACCGAGTGAGCCGTGAATCTGGATCGCCCGGTCGATCACGTTGTACATCACCTTGGCGCCCCAGAACTTGATCACACCAATCTCGACCCGTGCATCGCTGTAATGCTTGCCAGCAGCGTGCAGCTGATCCATCTTCCACGCCGCGTGCAGGGTGAGCAACCGGGCGGCCTGCATCTCGGCATAGCTCTCGGCAATCCAGTCCTGCACCATCTGTTTCTCGGCCAGGATCGAGCCATGCGTATAGCGGGTCAGGGCGCGCTCGCACAGCATGTCGAATGCTCGCTGGCTTTGACCCAGCCAACGCATCGCGTGATGGATGCGTCCGGGTCCGAGCCGCTTCTGCGCCAACGCGAAACCTTGGCCGATGCCCTCCTCGCCTCCGACGATGTTGTCGAATGGCACCCGCACGTCGTTGTAGAGGATCTCGGCGTGCCCGCCCGGTTCCCCTGTGCGGTGATCGGGTTCGCCCATCGTGGGGACATCGCGAAGAATGTTGACGCCGGGAGTGGTGGTCGGCACGATGATCATCGAGTAGTTCTTGTACGGCTTCTCGTAGTCACCGGTCTTGACCATCACGACCAAGAAGTCGCTGATCGACGCGTTCGACGAGAACCACTTGTGACCGTTGATCACCCACTCGCCACCGTCGCGGACAGCCGACGTCTTCAACAGCGTCGGATCGGCGCCGGCACCGGGTTCGGTCATCGAGAAGCTGCTTCGCACCTTGCCGTCGAGCAACGGTTGCATCCACTGCTCGCGCTGGGCGTCTGTGCCGCCAACCGCGATCAGTTCGGCATTGCCGCTGTCGGGTGCATTGTTGCCGAACACGCTTGGCGCGTAGGCACACTGCCCGAGGATCTCGTGCATGAGGCCCAACTTGACCTGCCCGAAACCCTGGCCGCCCATGTCGGGCGGCAGGTGTGCGGCCCACAGTCCCTGGCGGCGAACCTCATCTTTCAGTGGATCGGTGATCTGGCGGAACACGGCGCGGCCCTCGGCACTGCGCCAGCGGTCGGCCAACGTCTCCAACGGGATGATCTCGTCGCGAACGAACTGACGCATCCAGGCCAACTTTGCCTCGAACTCAGGCTCGGTCTCGA
>JAYTZE010000007.1:0-2300 GCA_043742385.1 Ilumatobacteraceae bacterium | reverse complement strand
TGTGGGGAAAGGGTCGCCAGTTCCAGGCGATGGGCGACCTCTTTTTGGAAGTCGTGGCGGTTGGGCGCGTAGTCAGTGGGCAGCTGGATCTTCCCGAGAGCGCGCGGTGGTTCGTCGAAATCGAGCGCCGTCAGCATCACCAAGTCTCGGCGCGACGTCAGCCCTGTCACCCGCATGCCGCCCTTGCGGTGCGCACTTGACAGCACTGCAACCCGTCCGGCATAGCGGGCCTTCTCGGCGTAGATCACGTCACCGGGACGCAGTTTCATCAGCGCCACCGTCACCAGATCGTCACGACCGACTGCGCCGCCTATCGCCGGTGGTTGCGGCGGCCCGTTCATCTCCTTGCGAAATTCGTCGATATCGCCAAATGGGCTGTGCGCCCGCTCGAGCAGATCGGCCAGATGGATCTGGCGGCGGTCGAGTCGAGCCTCGATGCGTACCACATCGCCATCGGCCTGATACTGGGCGAATGACAGGTTGAGCAGGTGATGGGCGCGCTCGCTGGTGTACGACCGCACCAGGTTGGCAGCCATGTTGTACGTCGGCCTGAAAGCCGAGTTGAGATGAAAGGTGCGGCTGCTGGCGAGGGCGGCAACCTGATCGAACGGCACGAACGGACTCCACAGCACGACGGCGAAGCCGAGGTCGTCCATGCCCCGTCGTCCCGCTCGCCCTGTCAGCTGGGTGTACTCCCCCGGCGTCAGGAACGCGTGGTGGTCGCCGGTGAACTTCGTCAACTTCTCGATCACCACTGTCTTGGCCGGCATGTTGATGCCGACGGCCAGCGTCTCGGTTGCGAAGACCACCTTGACCAGACCCTCGACGAAGCAGGCCTCGACGACCTCCTTGAACGGAGGCACCATGCCAGCGTGATGCGCGGCCACGCCGGCCTCGAGCTGGGCGAGGAAGGTGCTGTAGCCAAGCACGGCCAGATCAGCAGGATCGATGGCGCCCAATCGAGCATCGACGATCTCCCTGATGCGATCGCGTTCAGCTCCGCTGGTCAACCTGGTTCCGGCCGCCATCACCGCCTTGGCAGCCTCGTCGCACTGGTTGCGGCTGAAGATGAAGTGAATCGCCGGCAGCATGCGGTGCTGCTCGAGGAGATCGACGACCTCCAGACGCGATGGGGTGAACAAGCGCCGACGCGCCTGGGCAGCACCACGGCGGGGCCGGCTCCCCTTGGCGCTACGCGCCGCTTCCTCATCGAGACGCGCTGCATCGGTGTTCGTCCGGCCGTTCACCAACGTCGGCAGCAGGTGCATGCGCTCGTGCGTCTTGTCGCCGATCAGGTACAGGTTGTCGAGCTTCACCGGGCGGCGGTCCTCGACGATCGCCGTGGTCGGTCCGCGCACCGTGGAAATCCATTCCGCCAGCTCGGCGGCGTTGCTGACTGTCGCCGAGAGGCATATCAACCGCACTCGGACCGGCAGATGGATGATGACTTCTTCCCACACCGGCCCGCGATACGTGTCTTGCAGGAAGTGCACTTCGTCGAGCACCACGACGGCGAGATGATTGAGCGCTGCGCTGCGCGCGTAGATCATGTTGCGCAGTACCTCGGTCGTCATCACGACGACAGGAGCGTCACCGTTGATCGCGTTGTCGCCCGTGAGCAGACCAACATTCTGCGGACCCAGCCTGGCCACCAGATCGTGATACTTCTGGTTTGACAGGGCCTTGATCGGCGCGGTGTAGAACGCCCGGTTGCCGTCTGCAATCGCGACATCGATGGCGTACTCGGCAACCACCGTCTTGCCGCTGCCGGTCGGCGCTGCGACGAGCACCGACTGCCCTCCATCGAGCACGTCGAGAGCGCGCAGTTGGAAGTCGTCCAATGGAAAGCCGTAGTGGGCGATCAACTCAGCCCGACGTGCGTTCACGACCCAATCGTGTCAGTCGGCGGCCGCTTCCGCGGCGCGCTTTCGTCTTTGGAAGAACAATCCGATCACGATCGAGATCAGGTAGAACAACGTCATTGGCAGTGCCAGCGCGAGCATCGAGTATGGGTCGCCGCTGGGCGTGATGACGGCAGCGATCACGAAGATCGCCATGATCGCGTACCGCCAACCTCTCAATAGAGTCTGCGGTGTCAGTACCCCGGCCAACTGCAGGAACACCAACAGCACCGGGAACTCGAAGGCGATTCCGAAGGCCGCGACCATCAATCCCACCAGGCTGATGTACTTGCTGATCTGGAAGTTGGCTTCGACGTCGGGGCCGGCCCAAGCGATCAAGAACTCGATGGCCTTTTCGAGCGTCCAGTAGGCCACAGCACCGCCGAGTAGAAACAGTGC
>JAYTZE010000006.1:0-9124 GCA_043742385.1 Ilumatobacteraceae bacterium | reverse complement strand
AGGACGCCAAAGCTGACCAGCCCAAAGACGATCAACAGTTGGGCGAAACGTTGCAGGAAGTAGCGCATGCTGTGAGGACCTCAGGGCGTCGTGATGGGTGCCTTGCCGGAGGCCAGGCACCCATCGAAGCTGGTCATGCCTCGGGATTGATCCAGACGTTCTGCATCCAGAACTGTCCGGAGAAGCCGGCGCCGTCGCGAGCTTTGGTGCCGTCGGGCAGCCACCCGTCCCCGAGACCCATCACCGCCGGCTGGTGCGGAGTGCCCCACACGGTGAAGACGAAGGGGATCTGGTGGCACTGCTCGGCCATCCGCCGATTGACCGCCTCTGCGGCAGCCTTGCGGACGGCGGGGTCAGGATCGGAGCGGGCAATGTCGAGGTTCTCGTCGACGACATCGTCGCGGATTCGGGCAAAGTTCAACGACAGGGCGCCATCAGGCGAGGCTGAACGCGAGTGCCACCAGTAGTTCTGGATGTCAACCGTCAGGCCGGCGTGCTGACGCCAGGCGAAGGCGAAGAAGTTTTCCGCTCCGAACAGCGCTGAGGTGATGAACGAGTCCTGCGGCACCTGCTGGTACTCGAAATCGACGCCTATCGCGTTCCAGTAACCCTTCATCAGCTCGGCGCGCTGGGCGTTGATCTGCGACGTGGTGGTGCCGTAGTTGATCGCCACCTGTGTGCCGGTCTCGGCCTCGTACTCATCGATCAGCGCCTTGGCGCCCTCGATGTCTTGAGTGATGTCGAAGCCGTTGTCCTCGAGGTAGCCCTCCTGACCCGGGGAGAACACACCGTTCGCCGGGGTGGAGATTCCGTTGGTCAGCGCCTCGACGTATTCCTCGCGGTCGATCGCCTTCGACAGGGCGCAGCGCACACGTACGTCCTGCAACGGTCCGGGCTTGTCGTGATCGATGAGGATGTAATCGGTTTCGGTGAAGTCCGACTGCTCGCGCATCGGGAACTCGTCGGCCTGCTCGCGGAAGTCGGCGACCACCAACGCCGCCGAGGTGGAGAAGATGTCGATGTCGCCCGAACGCAGGGCATCGGCCTCGATCTCGGAGTCCTCGATGACTCGGAACTCGGCGCCGTCGAGATACGGCAATTGGTTGCCGTTGGCGTCCTTTAGCCAATAGTTCGGGTTCTTCTTGACGACCAACTTGTCGCGCGGGGCAAAGCTCTCGACGATGAACGGTCCGGACCCGATCGGCATGGCGGCTAGTGCCGGGTCGGCGGCGACAGCGTCGAGCCAGGCCGGGGAGGCGATCAGGCCCCACTGGCCCGTGAGATAGACGTCGAAGCCCGGCCATGGCAGCGGTTGCGCCGGATCACCGTTCAAACCGGTAAAGATCGTAAAGCTCATCTCGTCGAGTTTCTCGATCTTCAGCTCGTTCTTGGCCGGGTCTGTCGCGCTTGGCACTTTGGCGACATCGAGCAGGGCGGCGGAAATGAGGAGCCCGGTTCCGCTGAGTTGGAGGTTCTTGATGAGCGCATCGGCGTTTACCGCGGTGCCGTCGGTGAAGGTGATGCCATCGCGTACCGTGATGGTCCATTCGGTGAAGTCGGCGTTGGGGATGATTGCTTCGGCCAAGACCCCATGAACCTTGAGATCGTCGCCAATGGCGGCCACCGAGTCGAAGAAAGTGCGAGCCCGCTGGAAACAGTAGGTATCACACTGCATCGCCGCAGGAGTCCAAGGGCTGGTGACCTCGGCCTCGCCGCTCACGATCAGCGTCCCGCCGGGCACCGGCACGTCCGCTGGGGTGGTCTCCGGTGGGCTCGTGCCCTCAGCGACGGTGGTTTCGGCCGCAACGTTTGGCTCCGTGTCCCCGCTGATCACCGTGGTCTCCGTCACACCCGTTGTGGCGTCCGCGGTGTCGCCACCGTTCTTCTTGCCGCAGGCCGCGGCAACAAGCCCGAGGCTCAGTATCGCTGCTGTGATGATCCGCTTGCTCGATCGTTGCCTTGTTCGCACCATTTCCCCCCTCTGATTCGATGATCGTTGTGTCGTGTTTGTGACGGTTACGATGTGACCCCCATCACATGCCGGCTGCCCGGCACCTTACTCACGCCGTGCGCCTTGTCAACGAACCAAGCAGATACCGTGGCGGATCGTGCCGACGTTGCGCGACGAGTACCTCGAGTGCGCCCACCCGCGACGATTGTCGCCACAGCACCCTCGTTTCGTCGAGATCATGGCGCGTCACAATGAGGCGGTGGCCGAGGACGAACCCAGCTATGCGGATCCGTCGACACGGCTCTCCGTTTTCACCGCAGAGTTTCTCGCCGAGCGTGGGTACTGCTGCGACAGCGGGTGCAGGCACTGTCCATTCGTCACTGACTGAGATACCGTCGCAGCGCATGGCCACCAATCGCATCGCTGCATTACGCGTCTCGAAACCGGCACAGTTCGAACTCAAGCAATGCGACCCGAGCGACACCCTCGGTTGGCACAAGGAGGCCGCCGGAGCCGAACTCGAACGTGTGAAACTCAGGCTCGACGAATTGCAGCAACGTTTGGCAGCCGAGGGCAAGCGCAGTGTCTTGTTGGTGCTGCAGGCGCGGGATGCCGCCGGCAAAGACGGCACCGTGCGATCGATCTTTTCCGGCCTCAATCCGGCGGGCATCAAGGTCAACAGTTTCAAGGTGCCTGCCGGCAGGGAAACGGCCCAGGACTATCTGTGGCGAGTTCATGCTGCATGCCCATCGCATGGCGAAATCGGCGTGTTCAACCGCAGCCACTACGAGGAGGTATTGGTCGTCCGGGTCAAGGACCTTGCCGCCCGATCGGTCTGGAGCAAACGCTTCCGGCACATCAACGAGTTCGAACGCATGCTGTCCGATGAAGGAACGAGCATCGTGAAGTGCTTCCTCCATGTGTCGAAAGCCGAGCAGGCGCGACGGTTTCAGGATCGCCTCGATGACCCGTCTAAGAATTGGAAGTTCCGCGCAGGCGACATCGCCGACCGCAAGCTGTGGCCGAAGTTCGAGCGGGCCTACGAGGAGGCGATCGCCAAGACTTCTACAACCTATGCGCCTTGGTATGTGGTGCCGGCCGACCACAACTGGGTGCGGAATCTGGCCGTCGCCAAGATCCTGTTGAACACCTTGACTGCACTCGACCCCAAGTTCCCTGCCCCTGAACCGGGTATTCGCGACATCAAGATCACGTAGATCGATTCCCGGTAGACGGCTCACGAGCGTTGACGAAATGTAAGGTCGGCGGGGACATGAGCATGACGATCCCGACCACTCTCGCCGAGGCGCTGACAGTGCTTGCGGCCGAGCCGACCTCGATGGTCCTCGCTGGTGGAACCGATGTCATGGTGGAGGTCAACAACGGGCATCGCCGACCTGACGCTGTGATTGTCCTGAGTCGTATTCCGGAGTTGCGTACCTGGTCACACAATGTCTTGTCGGCGATGCTGCGGATCGGCGCTGGGATCACGTATGCCGAACTGGAACGCGAGCCGTTCCTGCGGTGGGTGCCCGCGCTCAGCCAAGCCGCTCGCACTGTCGGGTCGCCGCAGATCCGTCACGCGGCGACGCTTGGCGGCAACCTAGCCACGTGCTCGCCCGCTGGCGACGGCCTACCCGTACTCGCTGCGCTCGACGCCGTTGTGCACCTGGTTTCAGCCAGCGATTCGCGTTCAGTTCCGTTCAGCGATTTCATGACCGGCCCGAAGCGCACGGCGCTCTTACCGGGAGAGCTGATCGAAGCGGTGTCCCTCCCTGTATTCACCCGATGGCAGGGGTACGCCAAGGTCGGCGTTCGCAATGCGATGGTCATTTCGAATGCCGGTGCGTGCCTCGCCGTCGACGACACGGGTGGCGTGCGGCTGGCGCTCGGCTCGGTCGGGCCGACGATCATTCGATGCCACGAGGCCGAGTCCTTCGCCGCGTCGGTTGTCGATCATCCCGGTCGCTCAGTGTCCGAGCCCGACGCCACAGAGTTCGGTCGCTTGGCAGCTGCCTCGTCGCGCCCTATCGATGATCATCGCTCAACCGCCGAATACCGACGCCACGCAGTTGCCGTGTTGTCGCGCCGGCTGCTGCGGAGGGCGTTCCCGAATGGCTGAGAACCAGAGCTACACATTGCACGTCAACGGATTGTCGCACGAGGTCCGCGACGCCTGGATCGGCGAGAGCCTGCTCTATGTACTACGCGAACGACTCGGTATGTTCGGGAGCAAGGGAGCGTGTGAGCAGGGCGAGTGCGGATCCTGCAGCGTGCTCGTCGACGACGAACTGGTCTGCAGTTGTCTCGTGTTGGCGGCCTCGGCGACTGGCCAGCAGATCGTCACCATTGAAGGCGTGGCACCGCTTGGGTCGCCCAGCGACATACAACAGGCATTCGTCGACTTCGGTGCCGTGCAGTGCGGCTTCTGCACACCCGGCTTGATCATGGCGGCCCACGCCCTCCTGGACCGCACGCCACAGCCAACCGACACCGAGGTCCGCGAGCAGTTGTCGGGCAATATCTGCCGCTGCACCGGCTATGGACGGATCATCGAGGCCGTGCAGCGCGTCGCCGTCTACAGGACTGCGCAGCAATGAGCACGGCCATACGAGAGGGTGTGCTCGGCGGTCGCCTGGGCGACAGCGCTCCACGGCCCGACGGCATCGCCAAGGCCCAGGGATCATTTGCGTTCTCGGGTGATCTGTCGGCCGATGGCTTCTTGTGGGGCGCAACCCTGCGATCCCCCCATCCGTACGCTCGGATCGTCAGCGTCGACCTCACACCTGCGTGGCGAATCGACGGCGTGGCGGCCATCGTCACCGCCGCCGACGTTCCGGGCAAGCCAACCTACGGGTTGATCAGCAGTGACCAGCCGGTCTTCGCCGACGATGTGGTTCGGTACGTCGGGGAGCCGATCGCTGCGGTCGCGGCCGACCACCCAGAGAACTGCCGGCGCGCATTGGAGGCGATCGTCGTCGAGTACGAGGTTCTGGCGCCGTTGACGGATCCGGAGCGCGCCATCGATGGCACTCATCCACCGATTCATCCTGACGGCAACGTGATTCGCCACCAACGGATCGTGACGGGCGACCAATCGCTGATTGGCGACGTCGTGGTTGAAGGCACCTACGAGTTGGGCATGCAGGATCAGGCGTTCCTCGGCTTGGAGGCGGCGCTGGCCCTGCCCGATCCGGGTGGTGAGGGTGTTGAGCTGTTCATTGCCACCCAGTGGCTACACGAGGACCGCAGTCAAATCGCCGCGTGCCTCGACCTGGCCCCCGGGCGGGTACGCCTGACCCTCGGGGGAGTGGGGGGAGCGTTTGGTGCCCGCGAGGACATCAGTCTGCAGGTGCACACGTGCCTGCTGGCACTGCGCACCGGACGTCCGGTGCGAATGGCCTACAGCCGCGAGGAGAGCTTTCTGGGTCACGTGCATCGCCATCCCGCAACTATCTGGATGCGGCATCACGCCACCCGAGAGGGAGTGATTCAACGAATCGAAGCCCGCATGGTGTTCGATGGCGGCGCCTATGCCTCGACCTCGTCGGCGGTTCTCATCAACGCCGTCACCCATACTCAGGGGCCGTACAGATGCGCCAACGCAACCGTCGATGGCTACGCGGTGCGCACCAACAATCTGCCGTGCGGGGCAATGCGTGGGTTCGGAGTCGTTCAGGCCTGCTTCGCTCACGAAGGGCAGATGGACAAGCTTGCCGCAGCGTGCGGGCTCGATCCTGTCGAGATCCGACTGATCAACGCGATGGAGTCCGGTGACGCGTTGATCACCGGACAGTTGATCGAGAATGTCGCCCCGGTCGCCGAATGCATCCGCGAGACTGCGGCGCTTCCGCTCCCGGATGTGCCAGTGGGCGGACACGACGATGATCCCATGCATCTTCCCGGTGGTGCCGGGCTGACCGCTGATCGCTCGCACATTCGCCGCGGCATCGGTTGGGGCGTGGCGATCAAGAATCTGATGTACTCCGAGGGATTCGACGACTACTCCACTGCTCGCTGCCGGCTCGACAACGGAGTCGCCTCGTTGAAGTTCGCGACGTCAGAGGTCGGCCAGGGTTTTGTCGTGCTCGCCCAGCAAATCGCCCGCACTGTGCTGGGCGTCGACGACGTCGTGCTGGAGCCGATCGACACGACGATCGGCTCGTCCGGCTCCACGTCGGCGTCACGCCAGACATGGATGAGTGGCGGCGCCGTCGATGGCGCCTGCCGCTTGGTGCGCGAACGGCTCTTCGAGCAAGTGGGCGCACTCAACGACATCGAGCCGGTGAGACTGGCCATCGACGGCCGTGATGTGGTCGACATGATGGGCTCCCTGAGAATTCCGGTGCAGGAGGCGAGTGCAGGCCTGGTGTTCGAGGAGACGTTCGAGCATCACCATCGACCGACCGAGGAGCTCGACGAGAACGGGCAGGGCAACTGCCATACCGCGTTTGCGTTCGTCGCCCACCGAGCGGTCGTCGACGTCGACCCCGAACTTGGTCTCGTCAAGGTTGTGCAGGTCGCCACGGCACAAGATGTCGGCGTTGCGTTGAATCCCATGAGCGTGATCGGTCAGATCGAAGGTGGCATCGCTCAGGGCCTCGGTCTGGCGGTGATGGAGGAGATCATCCTCACCGATGGCAAGGTGCGCAACGCCAGCTTCACCGACTACCTGCTGCCGACCATGCTCGATATGCCGCCGATCGTGGCGACACTCATCGAGCACCCGGATCCCATGGCACCGCTCGGTGCCAAAGGCGTCGGAGAACCACCATGCATCTCTTCGACGCCGGCCATCGTGGCCGCTATCCGCGACGCCATCGGCGCGGACCTGCACCGTGTACCCGTGCGTCCCTCGGACATCTGTCTGCCCAACGGCTAGGTTGGCCGGCGTGGCGAACGAGCGTGAGATCATGACCTGGGAGATGTTCGGAGAGGCCTCGCGTACGCTCTCGCAGATGGTGGCCGACGACTACGAGCCCGACATGATTCTGTCGATCGCTCGGGGAGGATTGCTGATCGGCGGCGCCATGGGATATGCATTGTCGGTCAAGAACGTGTACACGATGAACGTCGAGTTCTACACGGGCGTCGATGAACGCCTGGAAGTGCCTCGAATCCTGCCGCCGGCACCCGACTTCGTCGATGTCAGCGACGCACGAATCCTGATCGCCGACGATGTTGCCGACACCGGCCACACGTTGCGAAGCGTGCAGCAGTTCTGTGAGGGCAAGGTGGCCGAGGTACGCACGGCAGTGCTGTACGAGAAGAGCCACTCGGTCGTGCAATGCGACTATGTGTGGAAGCGCACCGACCAATGGATCAACTTCCCCTGGAGCGACAAGCCCTCGGTTGCGAAGCGAACCTGGTCCGTCAACGATGCGTGACCCAACTCGCCTTCGGGAGTCGTCTCACCCCAGCATCTTCACCTATGCGGTGCTATGAGGTTGCTGCCGCGAACCTTCGGGCGATGTCTGCCCAGTTGACGATGTTCCATATGGCCTCGACGTAGTCGGGTTTCCGGTTGTTGTACTGCAGGTAATAGGCGTGTTCCCACGCGTCGATCGCCAGGAGCGGTACGGCGCCGAGTGTGGTGTTCTCGTGATGATCCTCGAGTTGTTCGATGATCAGCCGCCGACCGATGGGCTCCCACGAGAAGATGCCCCATCCCGAGCCCTGCACAAGATTGGTTGCGTTGCTGAAATGGGCTTGGAAGGCATCAAACGAACCGAACTGATCGTCGATCGCAGCGGCCAACTCGCCGACGGGCTTACCGCCGCCGTCGGGCGAGAGGTTGGCCCAGTACATGGTGTGCAACACATGGCCACCGAGATTGAAGGCCAGCGACTTTTCGAGGCCGACAATCGTGTCGTACTTCCCAGCAGCACGGGCATCGGCCAGCTTCTCGAGGGCGGTGTTGGCGCCTTTCACATAGGCAGCGTGATGCTTGGAGTGGTGGAGTTCGACGATCTGCCCGCTGAGGTGCGGTTCCAACGCACCCGGGTCGTAGGCGAGATCAGGAAGGATGTAGTCGCTCATGGTCGGTACGGTACCCAATGACCACACCAGCTAACCCCACAACACTCGCCGGCAAGCGGCGTCTCACCGTGCCGTCAGTGTGACGCTGGTCCCGCTGAGATACTCGTCGATCGCGCTGGCGATTCGCTTGCCGTCGCCCATGGCCAGGATCACCGTCGCCGAGCCGCGCACGATGTCGCCGCCAGCAAACACGCCAGGGAGGTTCGTCATGCCGCGCTCATCGGCCCCGAGATAGCCACGGTCCGTCAGGGCCAGGTCGGGGGACGACGACGTGAGCAGTGGGTTGGCGCGGGTGCCGACGGCGACGACCACGGTGTCGCAGGGGATCACCCTTTCCGATCCCTCGATGGGCATTGGCGCGCGCCGGCCCGACGCATCGGGCTGACCGAGTTCCGTGTCCACGCAACGTAAGCCCGTGACCCAGCGGTCACCGTTGCCTTCGATGGCGACCGGGCTGACCTGGAACTCGAACGACACCCCCTCCTCCTCGGCGTGATCGATCTCCTCGACACGCGCCGGCATCTCGGGTCGGTTGCGCCGGTAGACAATGGTCGCTTGTCCGGCGCCCAGCCTGCGCGCCGTGCGTACCGCGTCGACGGCCACGTTTCCTCCGCCGATCACGACCACCCGGTCGCCGTGCAGAACCGGCGTGTCGGCGTCGGGGAAGGCGTAGGCCTGCATCAGGTTCACACGGGTCAGATACTCGTTCGCCGTGTAGACGCCCTTCAACCCTTCGCCGGGAACCCCAAGGAACATCGGCAGCCCTGCACCGACCGAGATGAACACGGCGTCAAAGCGATCTCGTAGCTCGTCGAGGGTGTACGTGCGCCCGATCACCACGTTGCACTCGATGTGCACACCGAGAGCTTCGAGGCGATGCACCTCGTGCTCGACGATCTCGTTGGGCAACCGGAACTCCGGGATGCCGTACGACAACACACCACCCGGAAGATGCAGGGCCTCGTAGATCGTCACGTCGTGACCGCAACGCGCCAGCTCGCCGGCGGCTGTCAGGCCACCCGGGCCAGCGCCGATGATGGCCACGCTCCTGCCCGACCGCTCGACCGTGAGGGGTTCCTCGTGCAGATGGCCTCGCGCCCAGTCGGCGACGAAGCGCTCGAGGTGGCCGATGGC
>JAYTZE010000005.1:0-4653 GCA_043742385.1 Ilumatobacteraceae bacterium | reverse complement strand
CCGTCATCGCGAAGAAGGCCGTCGAGTAGCGACCTGCACCGGTTCCCCTGACGTACAGCGAACTCGAACCCACGATCGCGGAAAGCGCTACACCGAGCCAGACGGAGTTCGTTGGCGTGCGCGTCTTCTTGTTGATCTTGTGCCAGAACTTGGAGTACGGCAATGCACCGTCACGGCTGAACGCGTAGATCATGCGGCTGTTGGCCGTGACCGAGGCGAGACCGCAGAAGAACTGACCGACGATGGCGATGAATATCAGAAGTTTGGCCGTGCCTGTACCGACCGCACTGGAGATCAGCCGCGGTGCGGCGTTGACCAGGAAGGGGTCGCTGGCGTCGCCGAACACGATCCCGCCGTAGGCGTCGTCGCCCTTCTTCGGCAGCGCGGCGATCATCGCCAGGTTGAGCACGAGCGCAGCGATCGCCGAGATGTAGATGGACCGTACGATCGCCTTCGGGGCCTCCGTACGGGCACCGACGGTTTCCTCACTGACGTGCGCCGAAGCGTCGAAGCCGGTGATGGTGTACTGGGCCAGCAGCAGGCCGAGTCCGAACAGGTACACGGAGATGAATACGCCGCCTGTCCACCCCGTCAGGCCCGGGGGCGCTGCATCGAAAGCACCGCCAATGCCACGCTTGTTGTCTGGCGCGATGAAAAGGACGGCGGCAATGACGACCACTCCGATCACGTGCCACCAGACGCTGATATCGCCCATCACCTTGACCAGATCGATGCGGAACGTGTTCAGCAGACCATGCGCGATGAGCACGAGCAAGAAGATGACGAAGATGTTGCCCACGGTGAGCTTGAACGAGTCGTCGAACATTCTGATGAAGTAGCCGATGAATATCGACAGCGCGTAGTCGACAGAGGCGATGACGCCGATCTGGCCGAGCAGGTTGAAGTATCCCGTGAACCACGACCAGCGTGCCGGGTTGTTCCGTGCCAACTTTGCCGACCAGTAGTACAAGCCACCGGCAGTCGGATAAGCGGAGCAGATCTCGCCCATCGCCATGCCTACCAGCAAGGCGAAAAACCCGACGACCACCCAGCCGATCGTGATGACACGTGGGCCGCTCGTGGCCATGCCGAGCCAGAAGCTCGTCATCCCGCCCGCGAGGATCGAGATGATCGAGAAGCTGATCGCAAAGTTGCTGAAATGGCTCATGCTGCGGTGCAACTCCTGGGCGTAGCCCATGGCGTGGAGATGGTCGCGGTCTTCGTCCATGGTTGTCATAAAGGACCCCCCAGTCCTGGCCCGGCGCGGCCTCCGCCGCACTTCGAGCAAGCGATGTCTAGCACGTGCAGGAATAGCCATCGTGCAGCCTGCTACCACAAGGTTTCCGTTGCCGTATCACCGCGCGGCCTGCGAGAATCATCGTGGCAATTGGGTGCTAGCGGGGTGGTGCGGACAACAATGACACTGAACGAATCGGCGATGGACGGTCCCGATGCGACGGGCATCTTTGAGTTGTCAGATCAGTACATCGTCGAGAGCGCGGCCCTGGATCCGATGCTGGCATCGTTTTGGGGCATTCCCGGCCACGACGACATGATCACCGACTATTCGCCGGATGGCTGGGACGCCCGGCTCGAGCTGCAGCGCAAGACGATCCGCAGCCTGAGCGAGATCGACCCGCGCGGCCGCAGCGATCGCATCGCCATCGAGGTCATGCGCGAGCGAGTCCAGGCCGAGCTCGACCTCATCGAATCGGGTGAGTATCACCGATGGCTCAGTGTGTTGAACAGCCATCACGAATACGTCCGCGACATCTTCGACTTCATGCCTCGCCAATCGGACCAGGATTGGTTGAACGTCAGAACGCGATTGGTCGCTGTACCCACCGCGCTCGACAAGCTTCGCGCCAGCTTCCTGTACGCAGCTGAGAAGGGCCAGGTTGCGGCACGACGGCAAGCGTTGGCATGCGGAGGTCAATGTGAGGTGTGGGGAAGCCCTGATGGGTACTTCGCCGAACTGGTCAAAGCGTGTGAATCCTTGGATCTCTCCATCGAGGCGCAGGGTGCCGCAGAGGCGTTCGTCGAGTTCGGACACTGGTTGCGTAGCGACTACGCCGCAATCGCGACACCGCGCGATCCAGTGGGCGCCGAGCGGTACCGGTTGTTCGCCCGCTACCACAACGGCACCGATCTCGACCTCGACGAGACATACCAGTGGGGCTGGGAGGAGCTCAACAACATCGAGACGCGCATTTCGTCGCTGGTCGAGCGAATACTCCCTGGAGCATCGCGAGACGAGTGCATCGAACAGTTGAAGAACGACCCTCGCTATGTGGTCCACGGGGCCGACAACTTCCTCGCCTGGAGCCAGGACGTGATCGATCGAACCATCGACGATCTCGACGGAAAATACTTTCAGATCGCCGAGCCGCTGCGACGATGCCAGGCCATGGCAGCGCCAGCGGGCGGGCCGGACGCGACGTATTACACGCCACCCACCGAAGACTTCAGCCGACCCGGTCAGATCTGGCATCCCGTCGCCGGCAAGGACCACTTTCCATTGTGGGAAGCGTTGTCGACCGAATACCACGAGAGCGCCCCGGGCCATCATCTGCAACTCGCACAGATGATGTATCAGGCCGAATCCCTGACGCGGTTCCAGCGTCTCGGCGTGGCGATCTCCGGGCACGGCGAAGGCTGGGCCCTGTACGCCGAACGGTTGATGCACGAACTGGGGTATCTCGACGATCCCGTGTACGAGCTCGGCTGGCTTGCGGGTCAGGCGCTGCGCGCGGCACGCGTCATCGTCGACATCGGCCTGCACTGCGAGCTACGAATCCCATCGAACGAACGCTTCCATCCGGGCGAACGCTGGCGATCGGAGCTGGGATTACCATTCCTGCTCGAACGCACCGGCTATCCGGCTGACCATCTCAAGTCGGAGGTCGATCGATATCTCGGGATGCCTGGTCAGGCCATCTCCTACAAGGTCGGTGAACGCGTGTGGCTGCAGGGTCGGGATCGGGCACGACAACGACTTGGGTCGAAGTTCGACCTGAAGCGGTTTCACCAGGTCGTGCTCGATATGGGCGCTATGGGACTCGACCAGCTCAGCGCCGAACTCGACGCGATCACGTTGTCGGACGAACCCGCCTAGCGACTCATGCGGATCCGGCAATTCGATCCAGAAACCAGTCGACGAGATGCTCGGCCGCCGGCTGACTATCCGCGACGTTCTGCCGAGATGCATCGATCAGCTGGTCGGGCTTCATGCCGTACTTCAACAACTCGGCGCCGCCGCCGTCGCTGTTGGCCCACCGGCGGATCATGGTCTCGGTGGCCTCGGGGTGGAACTGCGTGCAGAAGCTACGACCGATCCGCCAGGCCTGCGGCCCGACCACACTGCGAGCCATCTCCAGCGAGCCCGGCGGAACGGTGACAACGTCGTGGTGCCACTGCATCCACGGACCTTCCGAAATCACCTCAGGCACGTCGCTGACGACCTGGCGCCAACCGATCTCGGGCTCGCGTGCACGCTCGACGGTGCCGCCGAGAGCGTGAGCCATGATCTGGTTGCCGTAGCAGATTCCGTAGATCGGCACGCCGCCCGTGTGAGCCAGTCGGATCAGTTCCGCTTCGGCGGCGACCGACTCGGCGACGTGTGGCCAGTACACGCTCCATTCGCTGCCGAGCGTCACCACGAGTTCGTAGTCATCGAGCGCCGGCCAATCATCGAGATGCTCGCGGTGGCATTCAGTGAACGAGTAGCCGCGATGACGGAACCGTTCAGCGACAAAGCCACCGTCGGCGTCGGCGGCATTGGCGATCAGCAGCGCGCGCATGGGCACTACGGTACGCGCTGACATGCCGGTCCAGAAGATTTCCAGCGCAGCGATCGATCGCGCTGCCGAGGCCGGCCGAGGCATCGTCACACACACGCCTGTCACCAGTTCGGCGGCTCTGAGCGAACGGTGTGGCGGCGACGTCGTGCTGAAGGCCGAGAACCTGCAGTGCACCGGCAGCTTCAAGATTCGCGGGGCAATGAACAAGCTGTCAGAGCTTGGCGACCGAGCCGCGGGAGGCGTCACCGCAGGCAGCGCCGGCAACCACGCCCAGGCGATCGCCTTCGCTGCTCGTCACGCCGGCGTTCCCTGCGAGATCTACGTGCCGTCGGGAGCTCCCCTGTCGAAGATCGAAGCCTGCCGCGCCTACGGAGCAACCCTGATCGAGGGCGGCGACTCACTCAACGACGCCGTGGTCGCAGCGCGGGCGCGGGCCGACGAGACTGGCATGGTGTTCTGTCATCCATACGACGACCTCGACGTCGTCGCCGGGCAGGCCACGCTCGGTCGCGAACTGATCGGCGACGTACCGGACCTTCGCCGGGTCATCGTCCCGTTGGGCGGAGGTGGGCTGGCGTGCGGTATCGCCATCGCGTTGAAGGGCAACGACCCGACCATCGAGGTGATTGGCGTGCAGGTCGCGGCATGTGCGCCGTATGCCCACCGGGCACCGCCGACGGGACCGGTGGTGACGTTGGCCGACGGGATTGCCGTGAAACGACCGGGCGAGATCACCCGCCCACTCGTCGAGCACTGGCTCGACGAGGTCGTGGTCGTTGAGGAGAATGCAGTCGCCGAGGCAATGGTGTTGCTGATGGAGCGCGCCAAGTTCTTGGTCGAAGGTGCGGGCGCG
>JAYTZE010000004.1:0-2301 GCA_043742385.1 Ilumatobacteraceae bacterium | reverse complement strand
GTTGTGGACTCGAGCGTCGACTGGGACGAGGTCGCAGAGCTCGTGATCGAGAGCTACTGCGTGCTGGCACCGAGGAAACTGATCGAGCAGATCAACCGTCCGACCCGCTGATTCCGCTTCGTCGGACGAGTGGCGGGTTCGCGCGGTATGGTCGGCCGGCCGCTCGACATTCAAGGAGAATGATGTCTCGCTTTCAGTCCGGTTCACCGGCCAAACCACCCGCGCAATCGGCACCAGTCACCTCACGGCGCGGTCACTTCTGGATCGGTGCCGAGCTGGAGCCCGCCACGGGCGTCGCCCGTGGCCCGATGTTCGTGTACTGGGAAGCACCGGTCGAGGTGACCAAGCCCTATCCCATCGTGCTGGTGCACGGCGGCGGTGGACAAGGCCTCGACTATCTGGGCACACCAGACGGTCGCCCCGGATGGTCCACGTTGCTGGTCGAACAAGGTTGGGTGGTCTACGTCGTCGATCGGCCCGGCCATGGCCGCTCGCCGTACATTCCCGAGTCGCTCGGCCCGATGGGGCCACCGTTGCCGATCGAGGTACTCACCGGCATCTTCGTTCCTCCCGCCGAGGGTCCTGGGGCGATGCCATTCGCCGGTCTGCACACACAGTGGCCGGGCAATCGCGACGATGCGAACGACCCTGCGTTGCTGCAGTTCCTGGCGTCAACCGGGCCATTCGCTGCCGACGCCGCAGATCGCCAAACCCTCGAGCAGAAGCGATTGGTCCAACTCCTCGATCGGATCGGCCCGGCATTCGTAGTCAGCAACTCTCTCGGTGGTCCCGCCGGGTTCCTGGTCGCCGACGCGCGACCCGACCTCGTCGTCGCGCTGGTGCAACTCGAACCAATCGGCCCGGCGTTCAACACCATGTTCGGGCCCGACACCCTTCAATGGGGAGTCGCCGCGGCACCGATGACTTTCGTGCCGCCAGCATCGTCGCCGAGCGAGTTGAGCCTCGACGCACACGATCCTCCGGCTTCGGGCGCACCGGCACTCGTGCTTCAGAACGAGCCCGCCCGGAAGCTCTCGAATCTCGCCAAGGTGCCGATCGCCGTGGTGTCGGGCGAGGCATCGGTGTTCCGCTTCACTGACGGACCCCTCGTCGAGTTCCTACAGCAGGCCGGCTGCGATGCGGTGCACATCGAACTCGCCGAGCACGGAGTGAACGGCAACAGCCACGGCTCGATGTTCGAGCTCAACAACGCCGAGGTCCTAGCGGTCGTCACCGACTGGATGGCCAACCAACTCGGCTAGGTCACGGCTAGGTCAGTCAGTCGAACAGGGATGAAGTGGGCGTGCCGCCGCCAGCCGGTGGCGCCAACCCGATGTGTTCGTAGGCGGCAGCCATGGCAACGCGGCCGCGCGGCGTGCGGGCCAGCATTCCTTGCTGGATCAGGAACGGCTCGTACATGTCTTCGACGGTCTCGGGTTGCTCGCCGATGCTGATCGCCAATGTGCTGAGGCCGACCGGGCCTCCGTGGAACTGCTTGCAAATTGCGCTCAGGATCGCCCGGTCGACCTTATCGAGGCCACGACCATCGACCCCGAACAACTTCAAGCCATCCTGAGCGGTCGTCACCGAGATGGTGCCATCGCCGCGAACCTCGGCGTAGTCGCGGACCCGGCGTAACAGGCGGTTGGCGATTCGCGGCGTGCCTCGCGAACGGCGGGCGATCTCCCACGCTGCCTCGGGAGTGATGCTGACGTGCAGGATGCCAGCGGCGCGACGCACGATGGTTTCCAACTCGTCGTCGGCGTAATAGTCGAGTCGTGCAACCAGGCCGAAGCGGTCGCGCAGCGGACCGGTGATCATGCCGGTGCGCGTGGTCGCGCCGACCAGCGTGAATGGTGGAAGAGTTAGCCGGATCGAAGACGCGGCCGGGCCCTTGCCGACGACGATGTCGAGCTGAAAATCCTCCATCGCCGGGTACAGGATTTCTTCGACCACCCGCGAGAGGCGATGGATCTCGTCGATGAACAGCACGTCGCCGTCGCCGAGCTTGGTGAGGATGGCCGCCAGATCGCCGGCCCGTTCCAGCGCTGGGCCCGACGTGATGTGCATGTGAACGCCCATCTCGACCGCAACGATGCCGGCCAGGCTTGTCTTGCCGAGCCCAGGTGGCCCCGCCAGCAGCAGATGGTCAGCCGGCTGGCCGCGCATCTTGGCTGCCTCAAGCACAATCGAGAGGTGCTCTTTCAGTTCACCCTGGCCGACGAACTCGCTGAGCCGGCGCGGACGTAGCCCTGCCTCGTCGGCTTCCTCGACGTCGTCGGCGGGCGATGGGTCAAGGAA
>JAYTZE010000003.1:0-4662 GCA_043742385.1 Ilumatobacteraceae bacterium | reverse complement strand
CGACGGCAGGACGCGGCCTGCCGACGGAATGCATTGCGGTCATGGGTGCTCCGGTCGGCGAGTGGTCACCCAAACGTAGCGCCGCGCGCCGGGTCGCCATGGAGCGTGACCGCCATGGGACCGAGCAACGGCTGTGCGGCGAGCGTGACGCGATCGCGCCCGCCGTCTTTCGACTTATACAGCGCCTCGTCGGCGCGCAGCATTGTCTGGCTCACGTGCGCGCCCTTGCCGAGGGCGACGCCGATCGAAACCGTCAGCGGCTCGTCGACCGCCAATGCCATCCGCGAAACCGCAAAGCGAATCCGTTCGGCGACCTGGCCGGCCTCGGTCGTGGTGCTCTGCGCAAGCAGCACGCAGAACTCCTCGCCGCCGTATCGATAGACGACATCGCCAGTGCGCACCTCGCGGCGCAGCACGTCGGCAATCTGGCGAAGCACCTGATCGCCTGCATCGTGGCCGTGCTCGTCGTTGATCCGCTTGAAGTGGTCCACGTCGACCATGATCACCGCAACGGGTGTGTCGCCGTTGCGCGTCTCGATCGCCAGATCGCGATCGAGACGGCGGCGATTGCCGACGCCGGTCAGCGAGTCACAGAGTGCCAGCTGCGCGAAATGCCGGTTGCGACGGCTGCGCACCGCTGCGAACGCACCGAGCACCGCACCGATCGCGGCGAGCACACCGATGGCAATCAGGGCAGCCACGACCGTTCGATCCGGTGCCAAAGTCGCCGCAGCGCTCGTAACAGTGCCGTGCCCGCCTACGTTCATCAACGTTCTATCGGCGTCTGGCGCCCCGAAGTTGAACAGCTCGTCCGGTTTCGCCGACGTTGTGCAATGCTGCAGCCATGGGCGCAGACATCCAGCGATGGGGCTCAGGTGGGCCGTGGGAAAGCATTGTCGGGTACAGCAGAGTGGTGCGCAGCGGCGACTACGTGCATGTTGCCGGCACGACAGCGACGGTCGACGGGCAGGTGGCTGGCAAGGGCGATGCCGGCGCGCAGGCCAGGGTGATCCTGCGAATCATCGGTGAGGCCTTGGCCAAGGCCGGCGCAACCTTTGAACAGGTGGTGCGATCGCGAATCTTTGTGGCCGACATAGCCGACTGGGAAGTGGTGGGCGTGGCGCACGGAGAGGTCTTCGCAGACATCCGTCCGGTATCGACGATGGTCGAAGTGTCTCGATTGATCGACCCCGATCATCTCGTCGAGATCGAGGTCGACGCGTACAGCCCACTCGGTGGATGACGCCTGCCGTCTGGCAATCCATGATCATGCGAGACTTTGCCGGTGACTGATCCCGAGGATCGTGCGCCTGAGCCCAGTGGCATCCGCGACGACCTCGAACGCATGCTGGCGTTCCCCGCCAAGTTCATTCCCACCTCGGTCATCGTCCCGGTCTGGCGGCGGTTGACCGATGGCGAGTCGACGTGGCCAGTGCGTGCTGCCGTTGTCTCGGTGACCGCACTGCAGGTCGCCCTGCCCGACCGATATGAGATTCCGCCGACGTGGCTGTTGCCGACGTTGGGTGGGTTGCTCGGGATTGGTCTGTCGGTGGCCCACCCCCACCGCATCACCCGTCACTCGCCGCAACTGCGACTCATCAGCATCTTGCTGATCGCCGTGCTGACGTTAGCCAATGCGGGGTCGGCCGGTCGGTTGATCGCCGCATTGCTGCAAGGCAAGGAACAGAATCCGACCACATTGTTGTTGACCGGTGGGGCGATCTGGCTGACCAACGTGATCGTGTTCGGCATGTGGTATTGGAACCTCGACCGCGGTGGACCGGCGGCCCGGGCCAAGGCATTGAAGTCGTATCCCGACTTCCTCTTCCCGCAGATGACGATGCCCGAACTGGCGCCGGCCGACTGGCAGCCGCAGTTCTTCGACTACATCTACCTGTCGTTCACCAACGCTGCGGCGTTCAGTCCCACCGACACGCTGCCGCTGGCTCTGTGGGCCAAGATGACGATGATGGTGCAGTCGATCGTGTCACTCGGCACGGTCGTGCTGGTCATCGCCCGCGCCGTCAACATCTTGAAATGACCGCCTGGTGGCGACCGCGATGGCTGCCACGCCGACGGTCAACAGCAGCACCGGGATCAATGCGTCGGGCCGATCGTTCAACAGGTTGCCAAGGCGTGAGTTGATCGCCGCGAATCCGATGACCACTGTGACGATGCCGAAGAGCAGGGAGACGAGGTCGAGTCGATGGGTCTTCACGGCTGAACCTCCGCTGTCACTGAGGGTTCCGGTATCGAGGTTGGGACGTCAGCGTCGAGGCGAGGAATGACGAATCCGCCCGGCGATTCGACGGTGCCGTCGGCCAGAATCACCGCACCGTTGTCGAGCTGAACCGACCCGTCGTCGCGCTGTTCGACGATCGGAATCTGAAACGAACCGTCTACTTCGATCCGTCGTCCATCTCCGAAGTCGATCGAACCGTCATCAAACAGCACGGTTCCGTCGCCGAAGAATCGTCGAACGGGAATCTCGGGGAGCAGTGTTGGCACGATGATGGGTTCGACTACGAGCAACGAGCCCCGACGAACCTCGATGTCACCAACGCCGACCCGCAACTTCAGTGTGATCATGTGCGCGCCGTCGGGTTGGCTGTCGAGACTTAGGCTGCGCCGATAGCCGCTTCGTGTCGAGCCCAATGCATCGATCGAGCCGATGCCGACCCGGGCGTCGATCTGGACGTGGGCGTTGTCGGGCACGATGACCGTGAGATTGCCAACGCCGACATCGATGGCGGTGGTGAGGTCGCTGGGGTAGTCGGTCAGAATGAGATCGAAGTTGCCGACGCCCGTTTCGTACTGAGAGGCGACGCTGCTTCCCGCTTCGATGAACTCGGTTCGGTTTCCCGATCGATCCGCCACGCCGACACCGGCGAAACTCAGCGCCGATGCCATGACCGCGGCTCCTCCCGTCACGAGAGCGGGACCGATCAGCCACCGCGCCCGGCCGACGAACGTGCCGACCAGCAAGCCGATGCCCAGGATGACAGTCGCCCATCCGAACGCCCAGGCGCCACGATTGCCGGCATTGTCGTTGAACAGCCACACCAACGTGCCGACCACGATTGCTGCGCCGATCGTCAACAATCCGAGTGCCGACTGCGGGGGGCGCGGTCGTTCTCGCCGTTGAGCGGTCCACGAACCCCATCGGTCGCTGGTCGAGCCGCCGTCGGTCGCCGCGAGCACTTCTGTCGCCTGTGGCCGTGACTGTGCATCGATCGGAGCTCGCCCCCGCCACAGCGCAGCCGCAACGCCAAGCAGACCGATCGCTACTACCCAGCCTGCATCGGGCAACTCGGCTTCTCCGCTGAACAGCCGTCGCGCCGCGAGGAAGACGACCACCGCTCCGATGATTCGACGGGTGGTCGATGCCGGTGGCGAGGTCGGCGAATCGGCGAGCAACGCCAATGCGGCGATGTACACAACGATTCCGACTCCGCCGAACAGGGCGAGTACCACGAAGGCGATTCGCACGAACAGTGGCTCGATCGCCACGGCGCGACCAAGGCCTGCTGCAACACCCAGCACGACACGATCCTCGGAGCGGGCCCACCGCCGATCCTGTGGTTGTGGCGCAGGCGTCGGCGTCGGGGGAGGCAGGGGCGCCGGTTCCGTCTCGAGATTCGTCATGACGTGCACGGTACGGGGCCGTGCCCATGCACGCCATCGGGGACGACCCTGATTGATCCCTGAGCCTCGTTGCTGCGTATCAGGGTGACCACCTGATGTGCCACTAGTCGTTCGATGGCACGATAGGCACATGGAAAGCGACCCGGCAGCACAGCGCGGCGAACGCATCGAGTTCGCCCGCTCGTCGACCGACCGGATGTTGTTCGGCGTTTGTGGGGGTGCAGCGCGGCGATATGGCGTCGACGCCTACGTCGTGCGCCTCGCTCTTCTTCTCCTCACGCTCACCGGTGGATTGGGCGTCGTGCTGTACCTGGTGGGTTGGGCGTTGAGTCGACCACCCGACGAACTCCCGGTCGCGCAGCCGTTCGAACCAGGCCTGGTGTCGGTGCGTTCAGTCGCCGTCGCTGCGGCGACCGGCGGGCTGCTGATGACCGCTCGCAACGTGGGTCTGTGGCCGGGAGACACCATCATGGTGCCCGCAGTCGTGGTCGCCAGCGGCTCGGCGATGCTGTGGTATCGGGGCCGCGAGTCGCACACCCAGCAGGATCCGCTCGAGCGAGTGCTCCAGGGACGGATCACGCCGTTGCGGTCGCTCGGTGGCATCGCGCTGGCGCTGGCCGGGGTAGTCGCGTTGGTGGCTCGTGGCGTACGGGTCGAGCAACTGCCCGCTGCGCTCGCGGCCCTGGCGATGGCGTTGGCCGGAACGGCGGTGTTGGTCGGCCCGTACGTCGGACGGCTGACCACCCAGTTGCGCGACGAGGAGCGGGCCCGCATCCGTGATCAAGAGCGCAACGATATGGCTGCGCATCTGCACGACTCGGTGCTGCAGACGCTTGCACTGATGCAACGCGCAGCGGCAGATCCACGGCGGATGGTCATGCTGGCCCGTCGCCAGGAACGCGAGCTGCGCAGTTGGTTGTACGACGTGAAGGCCAACGCGGCCATTGGATCGCTGACTGCACGCGCGGAAGGCATTGCTGCCGAGGTCGAGCTGGACCACGGGTTGGCGGTCGACCT
>JAYTZE010000002.1:0-4664 GCA_043742385.1 Ilumatobacteraceae bacterium | reverse complement strand
CATCCGCGATGGCCGTCAAGGTGCCGATCGTGGGGTTCGGACTGTTTGTGCTGAAGAGCCGACGAATGGCCTCGGGTGCGATGTCAGCGCGGCGGGCGAGTTCGGCTTTGGTGATGCCCATGGTCTCTCGTTGCTCGTCAAGTACTAGGACCAGCCGGTCGATCTGGTCGATTCTTCGTCTCGTCTCGCCTCGTCGTAAGCGTCGGCAAACGCAGCGGCGAGAACGACCACCCGTCGACCGAAGCGGCGAGTCGGCAGCTCGCCGCGTGCCGCGCACAGGTAAGCCGACGTTCGCGAAATCCCGACGACCTCCGCCGCCTCCTCGACTGTCATCGTCATCCGTCTTGTCATCGAGTTGCTCCTCTCGATCGATCGCTTTCCGACCTCACCTACACATGCCTCCCGAAGGTCGATTTCGTGACGCGCGAATCTCAACCTTCTGGACATCTGCACCAATGTGCCCGAACGCGTCGACAGTCGGCGCTGGCGGCACGTCATCGGGCAAGCTGGTTGGGTGCTACCGACTGAGCCGTTGATCCTCATCGGTCCCGCGCGCGCGGGGAAGTCGACAGTCGGTCAACTGCTCGCCTCGGCTCTTGGGCGCCCCTTCGTTGACCTCGACGACGTGGGAGAGGCCTTCTACGATGAAGTTGGTCAACCTCTCAGTGCCTTTGTCGCGGAGATCGCCGATCGAGGCTTCGCTGAGGCACACCGATGGTGGCAGCCAGCTCGCGCTCATGCTGTCGCTCGGGTGCTCGCCGAGCATGCTGGTGCGGTGATTGCGTTTGGCGCAGGTCATTCGCACTACGAAGATCGTCGCTTCTTCGACTTCGTACGCGACCTCATGAATACCGCGTTGGTCGTGCTCTTGCTGCCGGATGCTGACGAGGAGGTTGCGCTTCACGAGCTGCGCGAGCGCTGCCTGGTGGACAAGGGAGATGACTGGGTTCGGGATGGAACCGATCTCCTCGAAGTGTGGGTGTCGAGTGAACAGAACCGTGCGCTCGCCGATGTAGTGATCTACTCGACCGGCGAAGGACCGGCCGAGGTCAAGCGGTCGATCGTTAGATGGCTGATTGATCGCTCGTAGAGCTCTTGTACCGCGATGTGCTCGAAACTCGCGTGTCACATCGATGTCACGGGACTGGCCGGAATCGGCACGGCCGCCCGACACGCGACGGGGTGTTGCTCACTCAGTTCAATGGCGACGAAGAGCGCGCGTCCCACAAGCTCAACGGCCGCAGTCTTGACGAGGTGTTGAATTCGCTGCCCAAGTAGAGGGACCTCGGCGGTCCATCAATCATTCTGATCGACGGTCTCTCGAAGCCGAGGCGCTCGGCCGCAAACCCGAAGGACTATCGGCGCGCCGTCAGAATGCCTGCCGAGTTCGTCGCACGCAGAACGATCGCGGAGTAGCGCCCCTCACGACGTCGTGTGTCGTCGGAGCGCCGATACGTCAGCAGATCACCGAGGCGAATTCGTCGCTTGGTTCCAACTCTGCTTGAGGGGATGTCGCCTCGGTCGAGCAACGTGGTCAGCCAGGGGCGAGATACGCCGAGCAGATCGGATGCGACCTCGGTCCCCAAGGGAAGTCCCGCCGGCGCCGAGGTCATGTCCCGACCTTCGCTGATGTCTTCCAGCAACTCCACGAGAGCAGCGGCAAGCTCCGCGGGAAGCGTGATCGTGCGGTCCTCGATGGAGAGAGTGACGGGGCAGTTCGTGCCGATAGCGGACGTCAACGCATGGACCAACTCTGCGGCAGCGGCTGGCGCCGACTTCAGCTTCCGTGCGGTCCTCGTTCCCATGCCCTGAGTGAAGCAGGGATTGCGATTAAACGCGGCTCTTCGGCGACCGGCCTCGATTTCGACGAGGTGCACGACGCTGTCGGGAGGAGATGGGCGAGCTGTAGCTGGTCACGCGGCGTCCTCGTCATCGACGCGGTGGTCGGTTCCGTCGGCTTCGAGAGTCGATTTCGTGACGCACGAATTCAACCTTCTGGACATCTGCACCAATGGTGCGCACGCCGATCGAGAAACCGTGACTACGGGAAGGTGAATCCGAGGGAACTCTTGGCCGCGACCTGTCCTCGTCGGGCCAGGAGCGCGGGACGATTCAGGTTGTTCAGAACAGTCGGATGCTTTGTGTTTTGGCGGCGGTCGCGGCGAGGTTGCCGGCGACGTCGGTCAGTGTCGTAGACGCGACGTACGAGTACGTCGCGTTAGTGGTTTGTTGCCCGAGTGGCGAACAGCCTGTGCCCGTGCAGCTCGGTCCCACGGTGATGGTGATGGTCTTGTTGGCGTTGCTCAACGAGACAGAGGAGCTCGCGAAGGAGGCGACGGCTCCATCGTTGGTGATGTAGTTGTTGGCCCCCATCGTACGTGCACCGTTGCTGACACCGACCATGGTCAGTGTGTCGTTGCCTGCGCCGACGGGATCGGTGAGCGTCACCGTCGTCGAAACCGGTACTGATGCTGGTGCGAGGGCCTCGCTGAAGGTGATGACGAGCGTGTCGCCTGGTTCGGCTTTGCCGTCGCTGGCGCCGTTTGTATCCGTGATGGTGGCTGCGGCCGGTTTGGCTTTATCGAGTGGCGTGGCGCTGGTGATTGTGCCGAGGTTGCCGATTGCGTCTCGGGCGCCGGCCGCGTTGGCGGCCATTGCCACTGTCATCGTGCCGATCGTCGTGTCGGCCGCGCCGGCACCTTCGGTCAGTGTCAGAGTGAGCGTCGCCGAGGACAAGGTGACCGTGGACAGGACGCCGCCCGAGGGCACGTTGGTCAGCGTCCACGGCGTTGTGCCGGCTGTGTAGGTCTGCAAGGTTTCGCTGAACAGTGCTGTGACGCGGTCCACTTTGCCGTTGCCGTTGTTGTCGAGCAGGCTGAGGGTCACGAGCGCGGGTGCGGCTCGGTCCGTCGGTGCGGTGGAGACGTAGCTCGACAGGTTTCCTGAGGAATCGCGGATGCCGAGGGTGTTGCTGGTCAGGGTGATCTTGAACGAGCCGACCGCGGTGTTCGCTGCTGCGGCGCCCTGGTTGAGCGCCAGCGTGGCTTGGCTGCCGGTCACGACGACGGTGTTGAGTGTGGCGCCCGAGGGAGCCGTCGCCAGCGAAAAGACCGTGATTGGAGCGGTGAATGGGGCCAGTGCCTCGCTGAATTTGACGAGCACGCGGTCGATTTTGCCGTCGGCGTTGTCGTCGAACATCTCTTGGGATTGCATGATCGGCTTGGCACCATCGGCTGGCGCCGCGCTGAAGGACGAAAGGTTGCCAGCGGTGTCGCGGATGCCCGCGCTGTTGGCGGCCACCGCGACGGTGAACGATCCGAGCGATGTATCGACGCCGCCGGCTCCTTCGGTGATTGCCAGGGATACTGCCGGTGATGTCACTGCGACCGAGGCCAACGAGCCGGCACTCGGTGTGTTGGTCAGGGTCCAGATCGTGGTCGGCGCAGTGTATGTGGCAAGCGTTTCGCTGAACGACATCGTCACTTGGTCGACCCGGCCGTTCGTGTTGGTGTCTTTCATCGTCAGAGCCAGCACCGCTGGCGCGGCGGAATCGGCTGGCGCGGTTGCAGCGAACGAGGAGGGATGGTCGTTGACGTCGCGGATTCCGGCCGAGTTCGCCGTCAGAGCGACAGTGAACGTTCCGACGGCGGTGTTGGCTGCCCCCGGTCCTTCGGCGATGGTCAGCGTCGCGGTGCTGGCGGCGACGGCCACGGACGACAACGACCCGCCTGACGGCACGTTGGTCAGTGTCCATGGTGCCACCCCCGCGGTATACGGAGCGAGGGTGTCATCGAACACGACCGTCACTTGGTCGATTTTGCCGTTGCCGTTGACGTCGCGCATCTGCATCGACTGCAGCACGGGCGGGATGATGATGTTGATCGCCGCCGCGGCAAACGACGCGACGGAACCGACCACGAAGATGCTGTGCGGGGCGTCCGAGGTGCCGGCTGGCACCGTCACGCTGACCGCCATCGAGACGCTACTGGTCACAATCGACGGCGACCCGGACAGGAGCGGCCCGGTCGTCGAATCGAGCCGGTAGGTCAGTGTCTCACCGATCAAGAAGCTAGCGATCGTGCCGGTCACGGTCACCGGTAGCGAGGTGATCGGCGCGGTCGAATCGAGCACGAACGACGACGTCGACACGGTGATCGCTGCGCTCTTGGCGCTCTCGGCGCCGGTCCACAAACCCATGCGCGCTTGCACCGAGTAGACCCACGTCCCGATCGGCACGTTGTGCTCGACACAACTCGTGGTCGTCACCGTGACACACGCGTCGAGAACGGTCTGGGCGGCGTTGGAGGTGTCGTAGCGTCGCACGGTGTACGCCCCCGCAGGAGTGCCACCCGACAACGTGGTCATCGCCCATGACACCGTCACCTCGCGACCACTAGCCACCGCGACAGGACCAGCGGATTGTGGGATCGACTGCAACGTTGCCCGCCCGGCCCCCGCTCCGGTTGCCGAGAACGCCGCCGATACGAGGTTGGCTGGCAACGCGACAAAGGCGACGGATGCCAACAATGTGGCAACCGCCGCCCGACCCACGAAGGGTCGTGTCAGGACTGAGAGCCCGACAGCGTCAGACTGATCGTGAATGTTGCCCCCTGGCATGCATCCGGCGCGGCCGCTGCCATCGTGACCACATCGACGATCGATTG
>JAYTZE010000001.1:0-9148 GCA_043742385.1 Ilumatobacteraceae bacterium | reverse complement strand
GCCCGTTCTGTTCGTCGTCGCCTCTGCCGATAGTCTGCGCGACTTCGCCCAGGCACTCGGCGGCTCTCTGGCGGGTGACGCCGCTGTAGGGCTGTCGGCCGGGTGGGCCGCTGCGTTCCTGTCGGGATCGCTCGGCTTCTTCCAGGCGGCGTCATCTCGTGGCGCCGATCGCCGTTTGTCGCTCGCCGGACTCGGTTCGGCCAAGGTGGCGGTCTCGCGGATCGCCGCCTCGATCGCGCTCGCCACTCTCGCGAGCGCCGCCGCGTATGTCGCCCTCCAGGTCCGAAGTGGGGTCGCCCACTCGTGGCACGCCGCAGTCGCCGTGCTCGGGTTCGCGTGGCTCTACCTGGGCATCGGAGTCCTCGTCGGGTCAGTCGTCTCCGACCCCCTCCAAGGTTCGCTCATCGTGGTGTTCATCTTCATCCTCGACGTGTTCTCCGGACCGGGCATGTCAGCCAGCGCGGCGCCATGGGCAGTCAGCCGAAAAGCTGCGAACGTCCTCATCGCGGCAGGGATCGGTCAAGGATCCCCGACCGCAGACTGGGTCGGCATCGGATTGACGTCCGCAGCCGCTCTCGGGGCAGCGTTCTGCGTGTTTGTCTTGTCGGCCCGGCGGCGCTCGTGAACGCCCGCATCGTCACTGCCACCCGCCTTGGCTTTGTTGAACAGGCCCGCCGGCCGTTCCTGGTTGTGCTGCTGGTCGCGCTGCCGTTCCTCTTCATCAGCCGGGCCATCGCCGCCACGCAAGCTCTGCCGCGTCGCATCGGTGTACCCGGTGGCGGCGAGGTGGACACCACGATGCGCGAAATTCATGGCGCGCTGATGGCTGCGATCACCGTCGCCTTTCTCGCCGGTTTGTGCGGCGCGTTCATCGTCCGCTCGGCCCGCCAAGCGGACCGCCGACTTGTCGCCGCTGGCTTTCGTCCCATCGAAGCAGTCGTGCCTCGCCTCGCGGTCCTCGGAGCAGCCACGTTGGTCGTGCTCACCACTTCGCTGACGGTCACAGCACTCAGCTTCACACCCCGTTCTTGGCCGGTGTTCGCCGCAGGCACGTTGCTCGTCGGTCTCAGCTACGCGTGCATGGGGGTACTCGCCGGAGCCCTGATCGGCCAACTCGGCGCCACCTATGTCGTGCTGTGCTACGGCATGCTCGGGATGGGCATTCTCCTCAACCCGATGTTCGGCAGCGGCACGCCCACCGGAGTTGCCCTGTTCCTGCCCGACTATGGGGCCACCCGTGTCGTCGTCGATGGAGGGTTCTCGACCGGCTTCCATGCCTGGGGTGAACTGGCCCTGGCGCTCGGATGGCTGGGCGCGCTCGTCGCCGCAGTGGCTCTGCTGTTACGACACCAGCTTGTCCCCAGAATCGGCTGATCAGCCTCGCGAGTTCCCAGGTGGCCACGACCGCTCCGGCAATCGGCGGGCGTGGCACCTCCAACCCAAGCTGTTGGTCTCCACCTCGATGTCAGCAAACCCGATCGTCTCGAGGCGACCGGGCAGCGTCGCGGGATCCACGGGATTGTAGACGTCGTCGATGTGGAGCGCAGCCAAGTCCTCGCTTGCGACGCTGTCACTGGCCACGAGAAGCCCTCCGGGCCGCAGGACCCGAAAGATCTCTGCGAACAGTCGATCCTGTAGCTCGACGGTTGGCACATGGTGGAACATTGTGAGAGCGATCGCACCCGTGAATCGGGCTGGTTCGAACGGCATGGCCGTGGCATCACCCTCGACAATGTCGACATTTGTTCCCATCAAACGATCGGACAGTGCGCTCGCCAACTTCGGATCCAGTTCGATCGCGGTCAACTTGACGAGATCACCGCGAAGGAGATCGGTCGTCAGTCCGGGGCCCGGGCCGATCTCGAGCACCTCATCACCAAGGTCTCCGTGGCTGCGATCGCCGAATGCAAACGGTAGGAGGTAATCCTTGAGGAGCATCCGCCAATCTTCGGAGACCAGCAGTTCGAGATGCTTTGGATTCATGCCACTACCGTACGCCACGGTCCCGGCTCGGACTCGGCGCAGCGGTCGACTAATCGCCGCCGCATTCAACGTGACTGTCGTCACCGAACCGCAACCTATTCGTCATCATTCCGTAACCTTTCGGGATGCCTCTCTCCAAGCGTGTAGCCGGACGCGTCCTCGCGGTGATCTCAATGATTGGTGCTGCTCAGCTTGTTGCCAATACCGCAGCCGCCCACGTCGTCGAGCTCCCAGCATCGGCACCCCGCTTGACTTCACTCGACGCCTGCCCTATGGGCGGCAAGAGCGAGTATGCAGACAGCTGGGGTGACCGACGCTCAGGTGGACGCCGGCACGAAGGCGTCGATATGGCCGCAGAACGCGGTACACCGGTTCTCGCCGTTCGCGCTGGTGACGCGGAGTTCAAGCGCAGCAACCTCGGCGGCAACGCGATCTGGCTTGTCACACCGTCTGGACAGCGATTCTACTATGCCCACCTCGATGCCTTCGAAGGCTCGAGTCGCCGGGTATCAGCGAGTGAGGTCATCGGCTATGTCGGTAGCACCGGCAACGCTGGGGGTAACCACCTCCACTTCGAGACACGAACCGGCGACGAGGCAACGAACCCATATCCGCTCGTTCAGCAGGCCTGCGCGTCGCCCGCAGTCGTCGCCACGCCACGAGCGATCACCCGGCCGCTGGTGCGCTGAGTAGTCGCCCTAGCTGAATTTCGGTCGAGTGACCCCGACAACCGGCTGCGCGAGAGCGCTACGTCAGCAGAACTGGCGAACTGTCGGGTATGGGTTCACGGCTGCTCCGCCGCCGGGGTGAATCTCGAAGTGCAGGTGATTGGCGGTGGTGTTGCCGGTGGCGCCGACGTACCCGATCACTTCGCCAGCGCTGACGCTGCGCGAGCCGCCTTCCCATGCGGAGAGATGCGCGTAGTAGTACCCGTTGCCATCCGAGCCAGCGAGAGTCACAACATTGCCACCGAGCGAGTTCGTCCTCATCGTCGCACTGCCGGCGACCACTGCGACGAGTGGTGTACCGCGGGGGCTCATCATGTCAACGCCCTGGTGCATGCGGCCGCCTGGTCGCGGCGCGCCCCAGGTGTCACCGAACGCAGTGGGACCGGCCACCGGACATACCCAGCCACTCGCTGAAACCACAACCGGTGCCGGCCTTGGTGCGGGTTCGGGGGTTGGCGCAGGATCGGGTTGCGCGGAACTGGGTTGCGCCGGTTCGGGCGTCGAGCTCGCCGGTGGCCTCAAAGAAGTCGGAGTTGGTGCCGGCTGAGTAGACGGAGTTGTGGGTGAAGGAGCGGTCGGCTGGGTTCCTCCGCCTCTCAGTGGTGCTGGCGGCGGTGTGACCTGTTCGGCGGCCACCGCGGCTTGTTGTGCCTCCAGTTCGCGGCGCTTCTTTGCCAGCTGAGCCTCGAAGGCGCGCTTCACTTCCTCGTCTTGGAGCTGCTCTCGTAGCGTCGCCAGCTGGGAAAGGTGCTGTTCAATCTCTGACTGGTCCGACGCAAGCTGTTCGGTGACCTGCTCGTTCTCGGCGCGCAAGGAGGAGACGCGTTCGCGATCCTTCTCCAAATCGCTGCGCAGGGCGTCTACCTGATCGAGATCCGTCGAGCCCTGGTCGAGGGCGATGCTGAGCAGCGAGTCCATTTGTTGTTCTTCGACCGGGTTGCCGAGGATCACCAACATCGTGGTGTTGGACGATCCCGTGAACCGATCGATCGCGATTTGCGAGAGCACTGCTTCTATCTGGCCGTATTGAGCTGTCGTAGCAGCCAGCTTGTCTTCGGCCGCCGCTAGTTCGGTCACGAGGTCTTCCGAGCGAATTTGAGCTGTAGCCCAACGCTGCGCCACCCGGTCGGCATTGTTCTGTACCCGCATGATCTCCGTAGCAACCTGCTCGGAGGTGAGGCTGGAACCTGCGAACGCAACCGAGCTCACCGGAAGAAGCGAGGCACAGAGCACGATCGCAACTCCGGTTCGGCTGAGGCGGCGAAACGGAAAGCGACCGTCTGGCAAATGTTGCAGTTGCATGACGGAACGACTGTAGCTCCTACATCCTGTCGTAACACAGATCACGGTTGTGAATCAGGAGGCGAGCGACGCGGCGAACCATCCACACACGAGAGCGTCGCGGTCACCAAACTAAGTCCATGCCGCACAGTCATCGTCCCGGCCTGCCGGCCAACGACGCCGACGCAGCCATGCCGGAGTTCGTACCGGGTCGGACCGTGACCGTCGCGATTCGCTCGGCCGTCGGAGTTGCCGCGGCGATAACGCTTCTGGGTCTCATTGTGTTCTGGCCGAGCGCTTCCACTCGACACGCCTCCGGCTCAACCCTGTTTCCAGATCCACCGATCAAGGCGCGTGTCATCGACGTGACGTCTGCGCCCTGCACGGGGACGACGGACGCAGACCAGGTTCCCTGCAACCTCATCGGCCTGCAACTCAACGGACAGCCCGCGCCATCACCGGTCGTTCCGCGCGGAGGCGGCCCGACGACGTCTCCAGGTCAACCAACGATCGAACAGGGGGTCTCCGATGTCGGCGGCCTTCGCCCGGGCGATGACATCTACGTGAACATGACCGTCCTTGCCGACGGATCCGCTTCGTTCTCGTTCTACGACTACCAACGGGCAACTCCGATGTGGGTGCTCACCATCGCCTTCGTCGCCGCGGTTCTCGTCCTCGGTCGGTGGCGCGGGCTCGGAGCGATCGCCGGGCTCGCCGCGAGCCTGTGGATCATAGTCAAATTCCTGCTGCCATCGATCCTTGATGGCCACAGCCCGGTGATGGTCGCGATCGTCGCCTCATCGCTCATCGCGTTCATCGCGTTGTACCTCGCTCACGGCTTCACGGTTCCGACCTCGGTCGCCCTGCTTGGAACCTTCGCCAGCCTTGCGGTGACTGCGGTGCTGTCGTTGCTCTTCGTCGCGTGGAGCAACCTGACTGGTCTGTCCGACGAAAGCGCGCTCTATCTGACATCTCTTGGCATCAGCGTCGACCTACAAGGGATCGTTCTTGCCGGTTTCGTGATTGGCGCGTTGGGCGTGCTCGATGACGTCACGGTGACCCAGGTCTCGGCCGTGCTGGAACTTCGTGCCGCGCAACCCGAACTGACACGCGGCCAGCTCTACCGATCAGCAGTACGAATCGGGCGCGACCACATCTCGTCGACAGTGAACACTCTCTTTCTCGCATACGCAGGCGCTGCGCTACCGCTGCTCTTGCTGTTCACGCAGGTCGGTCAGGGGGTAGGATCGCTCGCCGGTCGCGAAATCATTGCCACCGAGATCATCCGCTCGCTCGTCGGCTCTATCGGTCTCGTCTCTGCCGTCCCGATCACGACGTGGCTCGCGGTGACAGCACTCGCCCCGCGCCAAGGAGACCAGCCGACTCAGCGACCGATACTCCCTGCGTAGACATCCGAGCCCAGATCGGCGAGTCGTAGCCGCTCGCGAGCGGGTCATCGGCGGGCACGCCCGGACCCTAGTTCGTCGGCGCATCGAGGAGACCGGTGAAGGACTGTTGAGCCAGATCAGCAATATCGACATCGATCAACTCGCCTCGAAGCTCCCTCGACGCACATATCGGTTGCCGTTCGCCGACGAACGTGCTAGACCACGCGCGATGCCGAATGGACCCGGGGGGGTCCGTTTCCCCTCCGGGTAGTACTAAGTACGCGACTGAGGAGGGGTAATGGGAACGAGGAAAAGGCGAGGCTCGCGCTCGCTGCAGGCAGCGCTCGGAGCACTTGTGCTGTTCGTCGGTACTGGTGTAGCTGGGGCGCGGGGAGCCGCCGAGGGACAACGCGCCATCAGCGACGACGATATTGAGACGACTCTTCAGGACCACGCACAGCATGGCGGCGCCGGCGGGCATCTGGCTGCGTCGAGCGCTAACGTCGAGCTCGTCGGCAAGGTCCGACTCAGCGGAATCGTTCCGGGTCGCATCTCCGACGTCGGAACGCTTGGTGATTACGCCTACCTCGGCGCGTACAACGAGCCGTGTGGATCGGGCGGGGTGTATGTCGTCGACATCTCGAACCCCGCTAGCCCTGTCGAGGTCGGCTTCATACCGACCGCCTCCGGCTCATTCGTGAGCGAGGGAGTGCAAGTGCTCTCGATCAAGACGAGGGCGTTCAATGGCGACATCCTCGTCATCAACAACGAGATCTGCGACGACACCAGCGGTAGCCAGATCGGCGGCTTCTCCATCTACGACGTCACGAACCCGCTCAGCCCGGTTCCGCTGGTCCTCGGAGCTGGCGACACTGATCCCGGCGGATTCGTGTCTGCCGCCAATCAGATTCACAGCGCCTTTGCCTGGCAGCAGGGCAAGCATGCCTATGTCGTCATCGTCGATGACGAGGAGCTCGAAGACGTCGACATCTTCGACATCACCGATCCGAGCAGGCCGGTATTCATCGCCCAGGTGAGCCTCGCCGACTGGCCCGGCGCACAAGACGTGCAGTCAGACGGCATGGGATCGTTCGCTGCCAGCTTCCTTCACGACATGGTCGTCAAGAAGGTCAAAGGCGACTACTTGATGCTCCTCTCATACTGGGACGCCGGGTACATCGTCTTGAATGTCAACGACCCCGCCAACCCGGTGTTCGTGAACGACACGACGTTCACGGACCCGGATCCTGAGACGGGGTTGACTCCGCCCGAGGGGAACGCCCACCAGGCTGAATGGAGCCACGACAACAAATTCATCCTCGGCACGGACGAGGACTTTTCGCCGTTCCGGGTGGACACGTTAACGATCGCGACCGGGTTGAATGCTGGCGACTACCCTGGGAGCGCGGTCGGCGGTGCCTCACCGCCGACGAGTCTCGCGGACGGGAGGCTCAACGGTCCGATCGTCTACGGCGGCTACGGTTGCCCGGACTCGGCGGAGATTCCGCCGCGAGCGACGGCTGGCCTGCCGCCACTCGGGCCGGGCGAAGAGGCGATTGTCGTCCTCCAACGCGGGCCGGCGAACGACCCGAGCGCCCCCGAGGCGGCGTGCTTCCCGGGCGAGAAAGCAGCAAACGCCATCGCGGCAGGCTACGACGCCGTCGTGCTCGTGAACCGGCACATCAGCGACCCGGAACCCCTGCCGCCGTTCTGCGGCTCTGGCGGCTTCCCGGCGGACCCGCCCATCGTCGCCGTCTGCACGACGCACGAGGCGTTCCACAAGATGTTCAACACGACGCCCGACTTCTCGTTGCCATACGACGCCGAGCCGAACACCGAGCCTGATATGGGAACGCTCGGCGAGAAGGTCGACGCGACAGGGACCTTCGACGGCTGGGGTTACGTGCATCTGTTCGACGCGCGAACGCTCGCCGAGATTGACACCTACGCGATCCCGGAGGCGCTCGACCCGGCCTTCGCCGAGGGCTTCGGCGCCCTCTCGGTCCACGAGGTGACGACCGACCCGGAGCACAACCTCGCCTACGTCTCGTACTACGCAGGCGGTTTCCGCGTCCTCAAGTTCGGAAAGCGCGGCATCGAGGAGGTCGGTCACTTCATCGACGAGGGAGGCAACGACTTCTGGGGGGTGCAACTGGTGACCCCGAAGGACAGCAACGATGACGACGATGACGAGAACGATGGCGACGAGGATCATCCGCTCGTCCTCGCCAGCGATCGCGACTCCGGCCTCTACATATTCCGCTACACCGGCGACGACTAGCGCGACTCGCGGGGCGGCCAACTAGGCCGCCCCGCACTCGTTCCTGCGGACTCAGCGGCGTCCATCTTGCACCGCGGTTACGCACCGGGCAGACGGTGCACACGTGGTGGCACAAGTATGTCTTGCCGTTGCGGGCGTTGTCGTCGATCGATCAGCCCGATACCGCTGCGAGTGGACGAGTGTGTCGGCTTCGCGGGCCTCATCGTGGATCCGTTCGGGGTTTGGGTGGTTGCGGCCATCGCCGTGGCCGGGTCTTGAGTGCCTGTCGGGTGTAGACGTGGAGATCGTCACGATAGCCAGGCCAGTGAGGTAGTGGGATCGTTTCGATTCGCTGCCACAAGGCAGCGACACCGCAGATGCACGGCGACGTCACGGATTCGTGCTCGCACTGGGTGCAGGTCGTGAGCTCACCGAGGAGAGCCTGGAAGACGTCGTCGCCGGTGCGTCCGCCGGGCCCTTCGCCGACGTAGACGAGGTATGTACCGCCGGCGTTGTGGTGCTGAGTGATGGCTTCCGCGGGCCAGATCTCGTTCTTGGTCGGCCAGACGAGTAGCAGTGTTCGATCGGGGTGGCGTCCGACGACATGATGGTCGCCGCGATGCACCGGATGCCACGGCGTTGTGCCGGCGAACCACGCGTTGTCCTGTGACGGGGCCGGTTCGATGTCGAAGGCAACGACGTCGATACCTCGCTGCGCGAGCAGGTGTGCCCAGTAGCCCGTGCCGGCCCCGATCTCGACGACTCCGGCGGGCGAGCATTGCATGATCGCGTCGAGCGCGTCGTCGGTCGGTATCGCGAACCCGTACCTGGCGATCATTGCGGTGCGCGTGTCCTGGTTGTCGCCACTGGTCGCCATCGCCCGGTTGAACACGTCGAGCAACGGGTTGACCAGCAGCGGTATCCTGGCTGAGCCCGCCGATGATCTGTTCACCGATGATGCATGCCGCCCGACCATTGGGTGCAGCATAGGACGTCATATCTTCGGGGTGGAACGCGTCAACCAAGGCGGCTGCCGCCGAACCGAACGCTCACGGTGACGCTGCTGAGCGTCGTTTGTTGCGTCGAACCGACTGCATGATCCCGAGTGCGGGCGCAACTACTACAAGATGTCGTAGTAGTCTTGGAGTGTGTTGTTGAGTCCTGCGAGCATTCCGAGTCCGGCAAGTGGGACCCTGTCGGTCGGGCCGCTGCGACTCACGGCGTACGGGTTGATGATAGCGCTCGGGGTCGTCGCTGCAGTGTGGTTGGCTGGGCGTCGTCTCGAGAGAAGTCGTGCCGGAACCCGCGACGACATGAGTTCCATTGCGGTGTGGGGGGTCGTCGGCGGAGTGGTGGGAGCTCGCCTCTACCACGTCGCTACGGACTGGGGGCGGTTCAGCAACGACCTCGGACGAATCCCTTTGATCTGGAAAGGGGGCCTCGGCATCCCCGGAGGGTTGCTCGGCGGAGTGGCCGTCGGGATCTACGCAGCGAAGCGTCGCAGAGTG